>JBHEKZ010000437.1:0-2667 GCA_041859025.1 Melioribacteraceae bacterium
GAGCCGCAAATATAATGAAAACCGAACTGTCTTTACAAATTGAAAGTACTCAAAAATTCAGGCTTAAATTAGCAGCTTTCCGGCCTTCATGATCATATTTTCATCAAAATATACTGTAGGTTTCTTAACAACACCATCCAGATGGATCGGGATATCAACATTTCCTCCCATTGATTTATTATCCCCTAGCGCAATATGAATTGTGCCCATTACTTTCTCATCTTCTAACAAAATTCCGCTTAACTTCGCTTTATCGTTAGTTCCAATGCCGAATTCGGCAATATTTCTTGCTAAACTACCATACTTAGAAAGAGTTTCATCTAATTTTTTTGCTTGAGGACCGCCAGTTACATTTACTGCATATCCATCTACAACTTCAATTTTAATTGGTTTGCCTTTTATTACTCCAATTCCAGCCATAGAACCATCTACATAAAAGACACCATTTGATTTGCCTTCAATCGGTGCAATATAAGCTTCGCCAGTTGGCAAATTACCACTCTCCCCTTTTTTGTGGAATAAGCCTTTGCTAGGGAGAGCTTTTCTACCGGCAATATTCATAGTAATATCAGTTCCTAATGATGATGTAACCCTCACCTCTTTAATGTGATTCAGAATTTCTTGCAATTTTATTGTTAGTGCCGCAATTTTATGATAGTCAGCATTTAATCCTCGAATCATAATTTCTTCTGTAATACCTGGGAATGTTGCTATTCGAGCGCCAAGTGCCGAAGCATTTCTTCTAGCATTCGTGTGAGTAAGCGATTTTGCAGTAGGACAAAGTACTACATCAAATAGTTTCATCATTTCAGCAATTTGCTTAGGCGGTTCTTGCCCATGCATTTCGCGGGATTTGAATTCCAGATAAACCGCTTCATGACCCAACTCTTTAGCATTCTTATAAAGTGCATAACCAATTTTGTTTTTATACTCATCTGTAACTATCAAAATGGTTTCACCTTTTTGTGCGCCCATGCAATCATTAATAGCAATCAAACAAGCTTTATCAAGTTTTGTAGCCTTCATAATCAACCTCAGAATGGAAAACTTATGTTTATTTGTAGTGTTGCGCTCCAGCCACCCTTTGGGATCGCATTTTTAATTATACCAGTTCCTACTGCAAGATTACTCTGGTTATTAAATTCTTCAATCTTCATAAAATAGTATCCACCAGTTCCTTCTAAACTCATATAATCCGGAACAATGTGAATGATAATTCCAGTTGCTGCAAAATATGTTGCCTTTGCTTTTTCCGGCGAAAATTTAAATTCATCCTTCATAGAATTATTTTCATACTTCTGCTGAGTTAGCTCCGCATTAAAAAAGGAAACTCCACCTTCAAGAATTTTCCAATCGAGAAATGAAGTGAGCGGAATGCCGACATCTATTGCAACTCCCCAGTGATTCAAATTAAGTATATACTTTTGTTGAGCAAGCGAACTTCCACCGGGACTATTAACCGTATGCTCTTCTTTTAAAAATTGATAATAGCCTTTTGCCGTAATAAATACTTTATCCCACTTAGCTCTAAAGAAATTGGCGCCTACTCTATAACCAGAGCCGAGATTAAATTTCACCTTGTCCTCAGCAGAAAAATTTCCTTGCAAAAGTTCAGAATTGGCAAAATCATTTAGACCGGGTGTATCGTAATGGTATTCCGACATACCAACATAAAAACCGCTCAATCCTAAACAGCCGAATCCAAATTTCTGTGCATTAGCAACTGTGGAAATCAACAGTAGAGCTGTAAACAATATATTTCTGAATACTCTAATCAATACTTTCTCGATAAATTTTTGTTATAAAGCAATATCAATAAACTTAGACGACAGTTTTTTCGATTCCATTTTCCAAACCATGTCCGTTAGGACCTAATTCCGATTTACGAAGCAAATATGCAAACAGTAAGCCAAAGAATCCTAATGATGAGAAAATCCACATGCCCATTGTATAACCACTACTGTAGTCATTTGCCCAGCCGATCAAGAAATTGAATCCGGCTAGACCAATGTTTTGCACCATTGTCATTAATCCATATGCAGTTCCAAGTTTAGCTTCATCAACAATAATTGCAACACTCGGCCACATTATTGCTGGAATTAAAGAAAACGCTAACCCCATCATGGCCATAGGTACATAAAGAGAAATTTGGGTATAAGCCATTATTAAATAAACCGGAACCAGCATAAGAGAACCGAGCATCATCAATAGAGATCTTTTCCCTACATAATCAACAAGTAAACCAAAAAGCGGAGTAAGAACCATTGCTGAAAGTGTCAGCATACTAGAAAGAAATCCTCCCATCTCACGTGTTGTTCCATGTGTATCCATAAAAAACTTTACAGCGAAAGTTTGAAACGGAAATATACCCGAGTAAAATGTTACGCAAAGAAGAACTACAAACCAATATGATTTTGAAAAGCTAAATATCTGGCTAAATCTTATTTCATCTTGTTTTGGAACCGGACGAAGTGAATAATTCTTTTCAGCATAGCTATCCATTCCCCAATAAATCACAGCCATTGCAATAGAAATAACACCGGCACCAAGTGCAATAAGCAATGGATATTTATAAGTATCATAAAACACACTTGCCCAACTTGGAGAATTAAGCGCTGCAAATGATCCCAGACGAGCAAGAGTTAAGTTCAATCCGAAAGCAAAAGA
>JBHEKZ010000172.1:0-5254 GCA_041859025.1 Melioribacteraceae bacterium
TGTAAAAACATTCTGTGATTCCACATTACGTTGGCAATTGAAGCACAAGTCTCGTTATATGCGCTTGCGTTTGGCAAATCATAGTTTGGTCCGAATCCCTCCCAAGAACCGCTCGCGCCAATTCCTCCGGTAAGATAAAGCTTCTTGCTAACCACATTACTCCAAATCTTATCCAACGCACTGATATAACTTTTATCGCCGGTTAAGGCTGCTACATCAGCCATTCCGCTGTACATATACGCGGCTCTTACTGCATGTCCAACTGCTTCTGTTTGTTTAACTACCGGTTTATGATCTTGATTGTATTCGCCCCAGGATTTTCTTCCATTAACAAAATTGCCTCGCATGTCTAAAAAGAATTTAGCCAGTTTTAAGTATTTTTCTTCGCCGGTTAAGCGGTAAAGTTTTACCAATCCTATTTCAATTTCTTGATGCCCGGAAGGCAGTTGCAGTTTTCCGGGACCAAAAACCGAATTAACTAATTCGGCACTTTTCAATGCTATGTCTAGAAAATTCTTTTTGCCCGTAGCAAGATAATGTGCTACGGCAGCTTCGTACATGTGACCAACAGTATAAAGTTCATGGCTACCTTCTTCGTTAAGCCATCGCTTATCTCCCGTTACTTTTTCGAACTTCTTTGTTCCAATTGTTCGAGGAGTATATAGATATCCGTCTTTTTCTTGAGCCGCACCGATTACATCAATCATTTTATCAAGTTTTGCACTTAGCTCCGGATCTGGTTTCAGCATCAACGAGTATGAAGCAGCTTCAATAACTTTGTAAGCGTCTGAATCATCAAAATAGTAAGGACTGCAAAAATCTCCGGTCGCTCTTTTAGCAGCAATCTCGAAGTTTTTCATTCTTCCCGTTTCTTCCAACAATTTAATAGAGTAAGGGATTGTTACAGTTCGATTGGTTTCCATGCGATCGTACCAAAATCCATCCGTAACATGAACTTTTGTAAATGGTACCGGCTGAATCGGGTAATCTTTTTTTTGTTGTGCGGTAAGTGTAACAAACAGTAGCAAAGACGCAATTACAAATCTCATTATTTCACTCCAAAATCATTTTTTAATTTCTTGAATTGTTTCTACTAGTAGCTTATTGAACTCGGCCGGTCTTTCCAACATTAGGAAGTGACCAACTCCTTTCATCATTTTAAAAGAGAACGATTTAACATGCTTTTTGTTTTCTTCAAGCGATAATGGATACATATCGCAATTAATTGAAATTAGTGGAAGATCAAGCTCGGCTAGTGTTGGCAAAGGATTATAAAAAAATAAATTTCTCATCGCGCTGATGGCAACCGCGGGCGGCGCAGAGGACATATCGTCAGCTACTTTTTTTAATAGTAATTCATCCGCCTCTTTTGGAAACATTTGTTTGACAAACTCAAATGCAGTTGATTTGAAATCTTTACCGAACGGTTCAAGAAATTTTTCTTTTTGTTCTGCAGTCCAATTATCCGTAAAGCTCTGGAATGTATCAACGCCGATTAAACCAATTACTTTTTTGCCAAGAAGTTTTGCTGCTTCCAGTATAACAGAACCACCCATTGAGTGACCGACAAGAATAACTTCTGTCGCTTTTAATTCATTTACTACCGCCGCAACATCTTCACCAAATAACTGAATTGTGTAATTTTTGCGCTCAGTACCCGATTCCCCGTGACCTGCAAGGTCTATAGTAACGACTCTATATTTTAGTGATAATTCTTCGGCTTGTGCCGACCAGTATGATTTATCGCAGCTCCAGCCGTGAACAAAAACAAGAGTCGGTTCCCCCTTCCCGGTTGCAGTATAAACGATATCTGTTCCATCAATAGACTTTACTTTTGGATTTACCGAGTAATTATTTAATGCTGAGACATTACTTGTGAAAACGAAAGACAAAAGGGGTAATAAACCAAGAAGTACAACTCGGAATTTCATCGCGGGCCTCATTTTAGACAGTGCTAAATTAGTTGAAGTAGGCTTTATTTTCTAATCTAAAAATTCAAACTAGATAAAAAAAAGGATCGCTAAGCGATCCCTATTAATAGTTATTTCCGCATTTCATTGATTGCTTCTTCCAGCCTATCGTTAAATTCTTTCGGTTTTTCAATCATCGGAAAGTGCCCGGTTCCGGGAATTAATTTGCAAGTAAAGCTTGGAAGAATTTTCATGTTTTCTGCTTCCTTTACTTTAAATTTTTGCCCGTTGATGCTAATGATTCTTGGTTGTAATTCGGTTACGGCGGCAATAGAATTATATTGATATATATTCCTAAAGATATCCATTCCAATATCCGAGGGGAGTTTGCTCATTTTCTTCACAAAACTCTTAACCATCACAGTATCAGCTCCCTCCAAAAATAAAGTACCCACATATTCACGAACACTAGCAAGATAGTTTTCTTTGAAAGTAGTTAAGTAATCTTCGGCAGATTTTGGGTTTTCTCCTTTTTGGAACAATTGATAAGTATCAACGCCGATTATTCCAACTACTTTTTCCTTTATCTGTCTATAAACCTCAAGATTGATAATTCCTGCCATAGAGTGACCAACGAGAATAACTTTATTAAGCTTCAGCTTAGTTATCACCGAAACCACATCTGCGGCAAATGCTTTTATTGTAAAACTCTTTCTCTTTTTTCCGGATTCTCCATGACCGGCAAGATCGAGCGTTAGAACTTTGTAATTAGCAGAAAATTTTGTCGATTGCCCTTTCCACAGTGATTGATCCAGTCCCCAGCCATGAACAAAGACTAACGCAACTTCACCTTTTCCATAAACAGAATATGCGATGTCAACTCCGTCTGCTGATTTTACTTTTCCTCCAGTCGCGTTAGTTAACATGGGTAAAATCAGAATCATCGTTAAAATTAGATATTGTTTGGTCTTCATCTATACTCCAAAAGTTATAATTACGCATTTACATTATTCGGCCAGCGACTATACAAAAAAAATCCGTACTGCAAAATACTGCTGTACGGATCGTAAGTGAAATCATTATATAATTATTTTTTAGCTGGTTCTTCTATTTTGTATTGGGCAATTGAAAATTTACCCTCTTCTACATCTAATGTTTTTTTCTTTTTGGAACCATACTCGGCTTTTTCAACAACGAAATCGAAACTTCCGGCAATTGTTTTACTTGTCGGATCAAAAGAAGAAACCACTAATTCACCTTCAATAGTATTCCATTGCGGGGCTTCCGGATCGGGAACCCAAATAACCTCAGCATCCGGAGCAGCATTGTTTTCTGCGCTTTGAGGAACATATTTTAGTGTTACCGGCAATTGCCCGGTAAGTTTAGTAAGTTTTATATATAAGTGCATTCCTTGTGTTTCATGCTGGGTGCGAATTTGAAGAAAGTTTTCTTTACCCATACTCACCTGAACAGCATCGGCAACTTTGCCGCTGAATTCAGATCCATCCACTTTACAAGTAAATGTTGATTGCGCGTGTGTTTCAACAGCCAATACCAGCCCGACTAATATAGCCAATTGCAGAAGGTAGTTTCTCTTCATGCCTACTCCTAGTTATTAAGATTAACGATTCCTCAGAAAAGCGTTGGCAAAGTAATTTTTTTATCAGATTGCGTCAAGTGATTTCAGTGAGCACCTATTTTTTAAAATTCCTTCTCATCATCTTCGATATCAAGGTCCGGAATTTGTGTAAAAGCAATTCTCATTGGTGCGGATTTAAGCGCAGTATGGGATGGTGCAAAGTAAGCGGAAGCAAAGCCATATTTTTTATTCAGCTTATCTACAGCATTATTTAACGATTTGATTTTATCGTAATCTTCAAAAAGAATAGGAGTGTTGTCGCTTTCTTCTATCAACTTATATAATGTTACACTAACAGCAAGAGGAACAAAATTTTCTTGCGGATACAGTTCCCACATTTTTTTTAACGTCTGCAAAAGCGACATTGTGTTTTGCGTATGCGAAAAACTCACTTCATCTCGCCATCGCTGCAGACCTAAAAACCTAACTCCAACAGACATTGCGCCCGCAGCATATCCAAGATATCTCATTCGTATTGCGGCTTTTTGCAAAAGGCGTGTTAATACAGCATACGCCTCTTCTTTGCTTCGCTGTTCGGGGGGAAGGACATGCGAGTGCCCGATAGTTGTTCTGTGTGCAGGCGGACGTTTAACTACTTCTCCTCTAAGCTGCGCATACATTCTATCACCTTCAATTCCGCCCCAGACTTCATGTAGTTTAGTCTTAGGCGAAGAGCACAATTGTTCGACAGTATATATGCCGTGTTTACGCAAACGGACTTCCATTCTTCTTCCAACACCCGCTAAATCATTAGTCTTTAAGCTGTAAAGAATTTGTGGCAGATCCTTTTCTTCAATTACAGTTAGTCCATCCGGCTTATTCATGTCTGTAGCAGTTTTAGATAGAAAGCTATTAGGTGCAATTCCAATTGAGCACTTTATATACTCACCAACTTTATCGGCAATTTCTTTTTTGATTTTTTTTGCGGTTGAAATTGCTCTCTGCGGTTCACGCTCTTTTCCTACTAACGAGCAAACCACCTCATCTATAGACATAATTTGATCGACATGAATACAGGTTTCGATTGTCTCAACAAGTTTATGATGGAATTCTATGTAAACCCGATGGTTGGCTTCTACAAGATTTATTTCCGGACAAATTTTTTTGGCATCCGTAACAAGTGTTCCTGTTTTTATTCCGAGTTTCTTTGCTTCATAACTTGCAGCAATGCAGCACGTTCTATCTGTCATAACCGGTACCACAGCCGTTGGTTTGTTACGAAACTTTGGATTTAGTTGCTGTTCAACAGAAGCAAAGTAAGAATTAAAATCTATATATAAATTACGAAGCGGCATTTGGTAAATCCGGTTAAAAAGTTTAGAAGAGTTAAGAGTATTGCTAAATTAAAAAAAATCGGATTGGATACAACTCTAAGAAAAAATTACCGCGCTTAAATAACCGACAACCTCGGCATTATCTCCAGTAACATCACCGGAATCTGTCCTCGAAACTACATCGGCATTGCGAATTCCTTTCAATTCCGCTGTTTTTAGCAAAACCGCAATTGGTCCGCCACCGCATGCTTCACACTTCTGACTTTCCAAATCATTAAGTAGCCTAGTGTAATCAAACTCGGAAATTCTCTGTTCAACAATTGAATCCAGCTTTGCGGCATTTTCTTTCGAATGGAAATGAGAAAGATCCGAGCTGGCAACAATCAAAGTTTTATCGTCTACGACCTGTGAAAGTTTTTCCGCTAAACCTT
>JBHEKZ010000140.1:0-10255 GCA_041859025.1 Melioribacteraceae bacterium
ATACAAAAGTCAAATCCGTCTCGCATCCATTTACCCAAGAACCAATCTCTTTGTTAAGCACATCTAGTAGTTTGTCTTTATCCAGATTGCCTACAATAATAAGTTTAGTGCTTTTCTCGTTAAACTTATGCTGATAGAAATTATGTATATCCTCGTTAGTTATGCTTTGAACAGTTTGGCTCAGCCCTATTTCGGGAAATTCATAAAAAGTATTCTGGAAAATCTGTTTTTCAAAAACAGTAGAGGCAATATATCCGGCTTCATCCTTTAACTGCAGAAGTCTATCCTGAACTTTTTTCTTTTCTCTGTTGAAATCAGTCTGCTCAAATCTTGGTTTGGTTAAAATATTTCCCAGCAGATAAACAGAGCGGTCAAATGTTTCCTTTAATGAAAGAAGTGAAAAGTTAGTAGAATCGGGATTTGCCGAAACATTAAAGATAGAGCCAATTTTTTCGAACTCATCGTTTAACTGAAGCGAATCAAACTCGCCCGCACCCTCATCAATTAATAACGAAGTTAGATAAGCCACACCTTTTTTTTCTACAGTATCGTATTTGCTTCCGGCGGAAGTAACAGCAGAGAGGTAAACTATCGGAAGGCTGTCTTTCTTTACAAAATAAACTTCGATGCCATTACTGAGAGTAAAAGTATTTATCTGCGGAATTTCGAATATGGCCTTGCTTTTTGGCTCCGGAGCGGATGATCTATCAAACATTTTTATCGGTCTTTGGGATAATGTGTAATTCAACAAATGGATTAAGTAAATATTTCTTGGCAACTCTCACTACATCGTCAGCGGTAACATTTTTGTAGCGGTTAAGATCTGCAGCAAAAGAATTTGGCTCGCCAAGGTAAAAGTTATAGTGGTTCATGTGATCAACAATGGTATCAAGTTTTTGCAGAGAATAAACAAATGAAGAAATAAAGCCGTTTTTTGCTCTTATTAATTCTTCTTCCTTGAGTCCTTCATTAATTAACTTATTTACGCATTCAAAAATTTCTTTCTTGATAACATCCAGATCGGTTTCCAGTTTAGCTGTAGATGCAATTATAAACGAGCCGGCCAATTTTGCCGAATACTGAAATGAAGAAATGTCTTGCGCAATCTGTTTATCGAAAACGAGTGACTTAGATAATCTCGAACTTTTGCCGGATGATAATACTTCCGAGAGAATGTCGAGAGCCGCATCGTCAGAACTAAATGCTGAATCGGTATGCCATGCTAAATATATTCTGGAAAGCTGGACATTATCTTCCTGAACAATTTTTTTTATCTCGCTTAATACTTGTTTCTCGGAGATAATCTTTGGTATTTCATTCCCCGGAAGAATATCACCAAAATATTTTTCAACTAATTTTTTTGCCTCCGCCGTTTCAAAATTGCCGCCGATAATTAATGTTGCATTATTCGGCACATAATAAGTCTTGAAAAAATTGCGTACATCATCGAGCTCAAATTTTTCGATGTCTTTCATCCAGCCGATTGTTGGCCAAGAATAAGGATGCCCTTCGGAAAACAAATTGGAAAAAAGAATTTCCCAGGAAAGTCCGTAAGGCTGGTTTTCGTAACGCTGACGGCGTTCATTCATAACAACATCTTTCTGGTTATCCAATTTTTCTTGTGTTAAACCGGGAAGCATAAATCCCATTCGGTCAGATTCCAGCCAGAGTGCTAACTCTAAATAATTTGAAGGAAGAGTCTCATAATAGTTTGTTCTATCAATACTGGTAGAACCGTTCAAATTACCGCCTGCTTCTTGAATGTAACGGAAGTGTCCTTCTTTAGGAATATTCTCTGACCCTTGGAACATCATGTGCTCGAATAGATGAGCGAAACCGGTTTTGCCTGTAACCTCATTTGCAGAACCGACACGATACCAAATATTTACAGCAATAGATGGAAGTGAGCTGTCCTTATATAAAATAACTTCGAGGCCATTATTTAATTTATATTTTTCATATGCGAGATTAAGAATTGATTTTTCTGTCATAACCCTACTTTAAAATGAATTCGATACGGTCTAAGTTACCGTCGATATTAGCTCGTGGAATGATATCAAAAATTTTACAGAGTAATGGATAAACATCAATATTCCATAGTGTCCCAGTTCTATAACCGTTTTTAAAACTGGGTCCGGTTGCTAAGAATATTCCGTGCATATCTATTTGCTGATTATCGTAACCGTGATTTCCTTTAGAATATTCTTGGTTAAGTCTTCCCATACCTCTGTTTGAAAGAACATTCCAGCCTAAATCTGGAATAACAACAAGTGAAGGAATCAGTGGATTGTCGTTAAAGTGAAAATACCCGGGAACTTCTTTTCGCAAATATACTTTGTAATGTGATTCATTCTTTTTCAAAGTTTCATACACCGCATTAATTTGATCCTTGGAAGGTTCAATTGTCATCAAAACCGATTCATCCCGGAATTTGCAATTATAACCTTCCAATATTTTTTCAATATTGATAATTCTTTCCTTTGAAACTTCCGTCATTCCGTGATCTGAAAGAAAGATAACGTTTACACTATCCTTCATATTTATTTCAGCCAATCGCTCAAGCAATTTTCCGGCTAAACCATCGAGTAGTTTTATAGCTTCGTTGCATTCCTTAGAGTTGGGTCCAAATTCGTGTCCTTTATCATCCGTCTCGTGCAAATACAAGGTAATAAAGTGAGGGCGTTTTTCTTGAGGGAGTTTTAGCCAATTCACAACACCGTCAATTCTCTTTTCGTACGGCATTTTGTGATCATACTTCTCGTAATAAGTCGGTCTTCTATAATCTAACTTTACTTCGCTACCTGGCCAAAAGTAGCTTGCGGTAGTTATTCCTTGCCGTTCAGCGGTTTCCCAAAACGCTTCTCCTAAATACCATCTGGGGTTTGTAACAGCCATTGTGTCACCTAGCCGGTAAGTCTCATTGGTAAACGGATTCATGAAATAGTTTGCATAAATTCCATGATGAGCCGGATACATTCCAGTAATAATTGATTGATGGTTAGGAAAAGTTTTTGAAGGAAAAGATGGTCTAAATGATAGGGCGGAAGCTCCCTCATTACGGATTTTTTCCAGATTTGGGGTGATGCCGCGATTCAAATAATCCCATCGAAAACCATCGAAGGAAACGAGCAAGACATAAGGCTTAGTTTGTGCCGATATTACAAAGGAAATGAGCAATAAAACCAGATAAACTGTTCTAAATTTTTTCATAAGTAATCATTTTTGAAAATTTTGAAATGAAATTGGGGAAAGAAGATATGCCTTATTAACTGAATAGACAATAAAAAATTACATATAGACGAAAGTTTTTTTCTGTTAAATAATTGTTAATAACTTTTGAGATTTGCCCTATTTTCATATCTTCCAAGTGCAAAAATTAATCTCCTTTCTAACGAGAAAATATACCGTGAGTGTATTAAGAGTGATTACATTTCGAAAAAAAGTTAATAACTTCTTATTGTCCGGTACAAATCTATCTATTTTGAAGCGCAAAAAATTTACACTAATCAAATATCCATTAACCCATTACAGGAGTAATGTATGAGTAAAGTTAAACAAATGCTCTCCTTCTTCGCTTTAGTAATAATGTTTAGCTTCCAGACTATGTTTGCCCAGACTACAACAGCTTCCATTAACGGAACAGTTGTTGATCAGAATGGCAGCCCATTGCCTGGCGCAAATGTTATCGCTGTTCACGTGCCATCAGGTACACAATATGGTACCAATTCTCGCGTTGACGGACGTTATAACGTTCTCGGAATGAGAGTTGGCGGTCCTTATAAAGTAACCGTATCTTTTGTTGGTTATACGGCTCAAGTAGAAGAAGGTTTCGAACTATCTTTAGGTCAAAACTTGAAAATTAATTTCAAGCTTCCTGAACAGGCAGTTCAATTATCTGGTGTTACAGTTACTGCTGAAAGAAACGCAATAATGTCTCAATCGCGTACCGGAGCTGCACAAAACGTAGGAATTAAACAAATTGAAGAAATTCCAACAATCAGCAGAAGTTTTCAATCATTTGCAAAATTATCTCCGATGTTCTCAGGTTCTGATCTTTCTGCTGCCGGTCGCTCTAGCAAATACAATAACATCCAATTAGATGGTACTCAGTACAACGATATTTTTGGTCTTGGTTCATCTGGAACACCTGGCGGCCAAACCAGCACAAATCCAATAAGCTTGGATGCTGTTCGTGAATTCCAAGTTGTAGTAGCTCCTTTTGATGTTAGATTAGGCGGCTTTACAGGTGGCGGTATCAACGCTATCACAAGAAGCGGAACCAACCAGTATTTAGGATCAGTATATGGATTTGGACGTAACGAAAAGTTAATTGGTAAATATGGTAATACAGACAATGCACCACGTGCTAATTCTCAAGATATTCAAAGAAAAGATTACGCTCCTTTTAAAGAAGCTCAATACGGATTCCGTTTCGGCGGTCCAATCATTAAAGATAAATTATTCTTCTTTGTTAATGGTGAAATGACTATTAATGATCTTCCTATGAGTAATGCTTCTTTAACACAGGGCGATCAAACTTTAGTAAATACTTACCTTGCTAAGGTAAACCAAGTTGCAGGAATCTTTAAAAATAAATATGGTTATGATCCAGGTTCGTATGATGAATTTACAAGAGAACAACCAAGTACAAAATTGTTCATCAGATTTGATTACAACCTTTCTGAAAATCATAAGTTAACATTGCGTCATAATTTTATTGATGCTTACACAGATGTATTAGCTCAACGTTCTTCTAATATTGCAATGTCTTTTTCTAGCTTCAACTACCGCATTAAGAATAAAACAAATGCATCAGTATTGCAATTGAACAGCACTTTGGGTGATAATCTATCGAACGAATTGATTGCTGGTTACACAATCATTCGTGATAGAAGACATGGAACATCTGCAGATGCACCAGAAGTTCGTATCAATGACGGCGGCTTCTCTATGTGGGCTGGTCCGGATCAATTTTCTTCAGCAAACGAACTCGACCAAGATGTTCTTGAAATTACAGACAACTTAACTTACTTATCAGGCGATCACGTATTTACAGTTGGTACACACAACGAATTCTATTCTTTCAGAAACTTATTCTTGAGATCTGCATTCGGTTCTTATGTATTCAGCAGTATTGCTAATTTCGAATTAGGAAAACCGAGCTCTTACTTAAAGAGATTCTCTCTTACATCTGATCCAAATCAATCTGCAGAATTTGACGTAGCTCAATATGGTTTCTACATTCAAGATGAATGGACAGTTACACCAGCGTTGAAGATTACTTTAGGTTTACGTGCAGATATTCCAACATTCCCAACTCAACCAGCACAGAACGATTCTGTATCTAAATACTTCCCGGGAATCAGCACATTAGATAAACCAGCTTCTGCAGTTCTTTTCTCACCAAGAATTGGATTTAACTATGATGTATCAGGTGACAGATCTACACAATTACGTGGAGGTTTAGGAATATTTACAGGACGTGTTCCATATGTTTGGATGTCCAATAACTATGGCAACACTGGCGTTTATTATGCAGAAGTAGCTCAAGGTTCAGGCGCAAGTGCACCTGGTAACGGATTCTTCACTATCAATCCATACAATCAACCTGGTCCTGGTGCAGCAGGTGTAAGTGCTTCCAAAAAGCAAGCTGAAATCAACCTAGTTGATCCTAATACAAAGATGCCTCAGGTATTACGTTTCAACGTAGCAGTAGATCAACAGTTGCCATTTGAAACAATTGGAACAGTTGAATTCCAATATTCAAAGAGTATTAATGATATGTATTACCGCAAACTTAACATCGGTGCAAAAACAACATCTCTTGCACGTTTAGGATCTGGTAATGATACTAGAACTGTTTATGGCGGTACATTAAATTATAATGGAAACTTTTTTGACGTTCTCCAACTTTCAAACACATCTGCTGGATATCAGTATAATTTAGCATTCCAATTACAACGTTCTGTTGCAAGAGGTTTCTCTTATAATATTGGTTATACAACTGGTGTTGCAAAAGATCGTAATAGCGTAACTTCTTCTCAAGCTCTGTCTCAAATGAGATATAATCAAGTTCCGGAAGATGCTAATAACGCTCCTTTAACAACTGCTATGTTCCAAATTGATAATCGTATTTTTGCATCACTTTCTTATGTTGCAGAGTTCTTTGCTAATGCTCCAACAACATTCTCTGTATATTATAATGGTCAAACCGGCGATCCTCTTACATTCTACGTATTCGGCGATTTGAACAATGATGGTTTCGATAATAACGACTTGTTCTATATTCCTAGAAACAGCTCTGAGATTTTAGTTGGTAGAATTACAAATAGCCAATACGTGCCAGCAACAGCTGCCGGAACAACTTATAATGATCTTGCTGCTTTCATCAATAACAATCCTTATTTGAAAGAAAATAAAGGTAAGATTGCTGAAAGATATGCAGCTCGTCAGCCATGGAAAACATATCTTGATTTAAGAGTTTCTCAAGATATTCCAGACTTTATGGGTATTGGTAAATTCCAATTATCTTTAGACGTTCTCAACGTATTAAATTTATTGAACTCCGAATGGGGTTGGATAGAAACTGTAGCTAGCAACAACTATTCATTGGTATCTTACCAAGGTCGTGTTGATGGCAGCATGAAAGTTAACTCTAACGCAGCATTGAACAGATATCCTGTTTACTCATTTAGTAAACCAGCTCGTAATGTTCCTTGGACTGTTAGTGATACTTCTTCACGTTGGGCAATTCAACTTGGTCTAAGATATACTTTCGGTTTCTAATTTGTGCTTAAATAGAAAACACAAAACCCGCTTCGGCGGGTTTTGTGTTTTTAACAAGTGTCAATTCATAAATAGATTAACTAACTGCTTCTTGATATAAATGCTAAATAGATCACTTCAAGTTTGTAAACTGAGTAGGGAAGTCAAGATCTGCATCGCGAATCAATTTCATAACTGCCTGAAGGTCGTCGATTTTAGGCGCAGTTACTCTAACTTGCTCATCTTGAATTTGTGCGGTTACTTTCAGCTTGCTATCCTTAATCATTTTAGTAACAACTTTCGCATTCTCTTTTGAGATACCGCTTTGCAGGTCGATTATTTGTTTTAAGCGCCCGCTTGCAGCCGGCTCCGGCTCGTTATATTTCAGAGCTTTAATAGAAATTCCACGCTTAAGAAATTTTGTCTGCAGAATATCTATTGTCTGCTTGCGAGAATAATCATCTTTGGTATTAATAGAAAGCTGCTTCTCTTTTTTGTTTAGAACAACTTCAGTGCTGGAGTCTTTCAAATCATAACGCTGTTGAATTTCTTTAATAGCTTGATTCATAGCGTTATCAACTTCTTGAAAATCAATTTCAGAAACAATGTCGAATGAATGGTTCGATGCCATAACTCTCCTAATTTTTATAAGACAAATCTAAACAATTGGACTGACTAAATGCAGTAGGTCACACAAAAGTATTAATGTTGTAAGAAATATTTGAATTTCAATGTTGAATTGATATATTAACTCCAGATTTAAGAAAGTTCCATCAAATGATTTTCATTCCTATTTCTGAGGTTATCAAGAATAAAATATGTGCAAAGTGTCACAAATTGTGAAGTCCTATTATCATATATATAAGTTGTTGGTTATCCTTTTATTGGGTTCATTTTCTGAAAGTATTGCAACAAATAAGAACGATATAATTTTCAAGTTGTCGGAAAATGGTTTTGAGAATATAAAAGTAAAACTTGAGGATTCTAAGATTCTGATTGCTTATGAAAACCGGGTTTTTAGATTTGAAATAGACGCATTAAAAGAAGTACTTAAACTAGTTGTTCCTTTAATTCATGACCGAGAGGAATTAATATTGATTCCTCTGAATAGAAAAATACCGATTATCAAATTCTTCTCTAGCCTTAAAAACTGTAGAGAGTTTTTATCCGATAATATCTCTGCTGAACAGTTTATTAATGACGCTGATATAAGAATGGATGTCGATAAGGATTTCAAACTCTTAGATGATGAGTCCGAATTCAATACTTCTGATTTTAGATTTGATTTAGTTCTAAAACCTCAACTGAGCTTTGAATTCGGTCCATACTCTGATCCAGTACTTGCGCAAATTAATTTGGCCCCGGATATAAGAACTGGTTTTTGGAAGGGTATGAAATTAAGCTATGAGGAAATAATCCCCCTCTGGAATGAATTTGGTCCTCGCGGAGATTCTGTTAGAACCGGAATGGTTACAATAAATCAAACTTTTAGACTGCCGAATGCGTTCTTTATTTCAACTACTGCCGGCATTTTTTCCGTTAACAGATATGGTTTTGACTTTGAAGCGAAAAAATATTTTGGTGAAGGAAATTTTAGCCTAGGAGGAAATCTTGGTTTAACAAGCTTTATTGAATTTTCCGGATTGACTAAAATTTTATACTCGGATCAGTTTTTAGTAACTGGTGCTTTTGGTGCTGAGTATCGGATAGAAAAGTATGATCTTACGCTAGGCATTAGTATTGGTCATTATTTAAAAAAAGATAACAGTATAAGAGTTGATATTAATAGGGAATTTGGTGAAATTGAAATCGGCTTTTTTGCAATACGGTCTTTCGAGGGTGTCTCAAACGGAGGGTTTACATTGACAATACCCTTATTACCTTCCAAGTATTGGAACCCAAGTTTTGCTCGTGTTAGAGTTGCAGAAAATTATCCATGGAGTTATGTTGTTAAGAGTAACGAAAGTGATTTAATTGGTCTTCGCTATAATACTGGAAACAGAATCTATACATTTTTAGAAAAGTTAAACCCCAGTTTCATTAAAAATAGATTTACTAAAATTAATTAACACATTATATCAAGAGGTGAAAGATGAATAAAAGAAAAAACTACCTAGTTGTTTTTTCGTTTTTAGTTGTTTTGGCGGGCACTTTGGTTTTCTCCGGTTGTGAGACAAGCAGAGTTGGACCAGAAGTACCAAGACCAAACCCAGCACCACCAGCAGCACAAGCAGTTGTGCTTAGCGGCTATGTTTTGGATGGTGGAAGTGGTAACGGTATTTCGGGAGCTAATGTAAATCTAACTAAACTTGATGGTACGGTTGTTTCAACATCTACCACTAATTCAAGTGGTTTATATTCTTTCGATTTAACTGCACTTAATGTTGCAGATGCAACTTTGAATGTAAACACCAATGTCACTGGTTATGGTTATGGCTTTAGAGTTGCAACTTACGATAAAGCAAATGGAACAACTGCTGTTACTCCTATTGTTTTAACAAAAATTGCACAAGTGGTTACCGTAACAGTTACGCCAGCCTCTGGAGGAACTGCATCAGTACCTCCTTCAACAGATGCTAAAACTTCAACTCCTGTTACTGTTACGGTTCCGGCTAATGCTGTTCCTACTAATACTCAAGTAACTGTGGCTACAGTTCCAGTTGTTAGTACTCCTCCTCCAACAACAGCCTCTGCAACACAGAACATTGTTTCATCAAACAATTTGTCTGCTCCCGGCGTCACAACATTTAGTCAACCAATTACAATGACTTTCAATTTGCCATTTGGGTTGCCTGCAGGAACTCAGATTCCGTTGTTGCTCTTAAACGCAACTACCAACAAATGGGAAAATACTGGCTTGAATGCAGTAGTAGCCGCAGGTGGTTTGACAGCTAGTGTTCAAGTTACCAAACCTGGTCAATATGCTTTATTAGGCAATTTATCTGTTTCTCAAACTGCTGCTGGCAAAATGGTTTCTGATGATAACGCAATTACTATTACGAAGACTCAGAAGGTAACTGATATAGCTGCAGATTATGTTGTAGAATTAACACCGTCGAATAGAACCTATTTATTCATAGGTGAAGCAGACGCACCACCATATAATGTTGATATTAGCGGTTTTGATTTCCCAAATAATTCCTTTACATATGGTTTAATTCAACAGAGATTTGGAATTAACTTATTATCACTTACTTTGGCAAGATTTCAACTAAATCTTACCTACAACTTGCCGGCAACTCTTAAAGGAAGTGATGGTTCTTCTTTTAGTACCGTTAGCGGAGGAGTAGTAATTGGGCCTCCTGGGCATACGGCTGAATCCGGTGATTGGATTTATAGAGTTAATATTACTCGTTTAACTGTACAAGACATTTTTAGTATTATTCAAAGCGGAGTATTTAATAGAAACGTTATTCGTCCATTCAATAGATATACATATACTACAGAATGGGTTTGGAGAGCACATAACCAAGGTGGTACTGGGTTAGGT
>JBHEKZ010000265.1:0-3314 GCA_041859025.1 Melioribacteraceae bacterium
CATGCCGGATATTGAACCAGCAATCCAAAAATGTCATCGGTCAATTCAAGATTTTGGTGATTTCCAACTCTAAGTTCGATACCAAATGGAGCGCACCGTGTTTTAAGGACATCTATTGTCTGAGGAAAACATTCTTCCGAAACCCAGAATACTTTTGCATTCTTCTTAGCGGTTTTTCTTGCTGAATACAACATGCTCATTGCTTCTGCGGCAGCAGTTGCTTCATCAAGTAATGAAGCATTTGCAACCGGCATTGCGGTCAAATCGCATATCATTGTTTGGAAATTTAATAACGCTTCCAATCTCCCTTGAGATATTTCTGCTTGATATGGGGTGTATTGTGTATACCAGCCCGGATTTTCCAAAATGTTTCTTTGAATTACACCCGGAGTTATTGTTGGATTGTATCCCATACCAATATAATTCTTGAACAACTGATTTTTTTGTGCAAGTGTTTTTAATGTACTCAATAATTCGGTCTCTGTTAGAGCTTCTTCAATTTTTATTTTCTCTTTCAAGCGGATTGAAGCCGGTACAGTTTTATCAATTAACTCATCAAGTGAAGAAACCCCGATAACAGAACACATTTCTTTAATGTCTTTTTCATTAATGCCAACGTGGCGATCAACAAACCTTTCGAATGATGCGAAGCTCATATTGTTTCCAATTTTTGGTGATTTTATAAATTTTTTAGTAACGAAATATAAAGATTTGGCTGAAACTGGAGATAAAAAATAAAAGAAATTGTAGCCGATTAATCTAGTTTTGTGATTTTTTGCTCTAGCGAGGAGATTAATTTAATTATGAATTGTTTTTAAGTTTTTCGAGAGCATCTTTTGAAGCTTCTTGTTCAGCGAGTTTCTTATTCTTTCCTTGCCCCGTTCCGTAAACTTGATCCCCTAGGAAAGCATTTACAACGAAATTTTTGTGGTGATGCGGGCCCTCTTCATGAGCAACTTTATAAGTTGGTGTTGGAAGTTTAAGTGTGTGAGTCAATTCAAGAAGTTGTCCTTTATAATTAGTATCCTCTAAGAAAGCATCATCTTCTACATAAGGTTCAATAAGAAAACGATGTACAAATCTTGAAGCTTCCTCATGTCCGCGGTCATAATCTATTGCACCAATTACAGCTTCTAAAGCATCAGCCATAATTGACTGAAAGCCGTCTTTTGATCCGCGAAGATACCGTTCGTTGTACAAAAGCAATTCTTTCAGACCAATTGCTTCGGCGGCGGCGTAAAGCCTGTGGCGGTTTACCATAGAAGCGCGGGCTTTAGTTAAAAAACCTTCATCCTCAGCAGAAAATTTCTCAAACAGATATTTGGCGACGACCATATTTAGAACGGAATCTCCATAGAACTCCAAACGTTCATTCGATTTCTCAAGTTCTGGTCTAATCTCCAAATAGGAACGGTGGGTAAGTGCTTTTAGATAATACGATTGGTTGTAAATCTTGAATCCCAATAACGATTCAAGATTTTTTAAATTTGCTAAAAACCTTTTATCTAAAACAAACTGTAGCTTTTTGTTCTGAAAGAAAGCAGCAATTCTGGCTAATAACCTTCCAAACAAAATTATCCTTCAAATTTTTTGAACAGCAGCGAAGCATTATGTCCGCCAAATCCGAAAGTATTGCTGATTGCATAATTGATATCTTTTTTTACAGCTACTTTAGGAGTATAGTTTAGGTCTAAGCCTTCACCCGGTTCATCGTGATTAATTGTAGGTGGAATAATTCCATGTTTAATTGCTAACACACTGGCAATTGTTTCAATTGCACCAGCAGCTCCAAGCAAATGACCAGTCATTGACTTTGTTGAACTGACAGCTAATTTATAAGCATGTTCACCAAAAACTGTTTTGATAGCTTGGGTTTCATTCATATCATTTAATTCTGTGGAAGTGCCATGAGCGTTTACGTAATCAACAACTGACGGATCAACTTTGGCATCTCTTAAAGCTTCTTTCATTGAACGAACAGCGCCTTCTCCACCTGGAGGTGGTGCAGTTATGTGAAAAGCATCTCCGGTCATACCAACGCCAACTACTTCGGCGTAAATATTTGCACCACGATTTAGAGCATGTTCTAACTCTTCAAGAATTACCAATCCGCCACCCTCACCCATCACAAATCCATTTCTGTCTTTATCAAATGGACGGGAAGCTTCCATATAGCGATCATTCCATGTAGAAAGAGCGCGTGCGGAGTTAAATCCGCCCAAAGCCATTTGAGTAATTGGGCTTTCTGAACCGCCTGTAAACATAATGTCGGCAGATCCTCTCTGAACTAAAATGAAAGCATCCGCAATTGCATGAGATGATGTAGCGCAAGCAGAAACAGTAGCGTAGTTTGGACCTTTTAAACCATACTTAATTGAAATTTGGCCAGCCGCAATATCCGGTATCATCATAGGTACAAAGAATGGGATAATTCTCTTAGGTCCGCCTTGCATGAATGCACTATGCTGGTCTTCAAAAGTCTGAATTCCGCCAATTCCGCTACCAAAGACAACACCTGCCAGTTCCGTATTGATCTTTGATAAATCCAATTTTGAATCCTCTAATGCCATAGCAGCGCAGGCAAGAGCGTAATGAGTATATGCATCCATACGTTTAACTTCTTTCTTATCAATGTAGGTGATCGGATCGAAGTTTTTCAGTTCGCATGCAAATTTTGTTGTGTGATTAGTAGTGTCGAATTTTGTGATTAGTCCAGCCCCGTTTTGTCCGGTAAGCAGACCGTTCCAAAACTCATCTTTAGAATTTCCGATTGGTGTTAATGCTCCAATTCCGGTAATAACTACTCTTCTGTTACTCATTTTTTCCCTATAATATTTTTTGGATTCAAGATTGGTAAAAAAGGAAGACCACGGCATAACCGTGGTCTTTTATAAATTATCCTAATTTCTCTGTAAGATATTTTGTTGCATCGCCAACGGTGCCGATCTTCTCAGCATCTTCATCTGGAATAGAAATGTTGAATGCGGACTCGAAACCCATAACTAATTCTACTATATCGAGAGAATCTGCGCCTAAGTCGTTTGTAAAGGAAGCTTCTGGTGTAACTTGTGATTCTTCAACACCTAGCTTATCCATAATGATTTCTTTTACTTTTGCTGCAACGTCCATTTTAACTCCTTTTATGGTTAAACAAATAAGTTTATTAAATCTATTACATTACCATACCACCGTCAACAGTTAGTACCTGTCCGGTGATGTAATCAGCATCGCTGCTTGATAAAAACAAAACTGCTTTTGCAATATCTTCCGGTTTGCCTAGTCTCTTAATAGGCACATTGGTAAGAATTGCTTCT
>JBHEKZ010000350.1:0-3340 GCA_041859025.1 Melioribacteraceae bacterium
ACATAGTATTTACTTCTGTCAAGCTTCAATTCTGCGCGAACGCGGTGATCGATAATTCTTCTTATCAGGTATAATTTACGTTCAAACTCATCCTGATTTTGAATTTTCTTATTAGCACCAATGAAGCATTGGCGAATAAAAGGCTGAGTAGCCTGTGCCCCTTTACCTGGGATACTTGGGTCAACCGGAACATCACGCCAGCCTAAGAATTTTTGGTTCTCATCGAGTACAATTTTTTCAATCAGATTCTCAACAGACTTTCTGATAATTGGATTGTGGGGAAGGAATATAACACCTACTCCATACTTCCCTTCTTCCGGCAAATTTATTTTTGTTCCGCCGGTAACTTTTCGTAAAAATTCGTCCGGCATTTGAATTAAAATTCCGGCACCATCTCCGGTGTTCGGATCAGCACCAACGGCGCCACGATGCTCAAGATTTTTAAGAATATCCAAACCCTTTTCAATAATTGCACGTGATTTCCTCCCCTTAACGTCAGCGACAAAACCCATTCCACAAGCATCATGCTCAAACGCCGGAGAATACATTCCCTGGCACTGATTTGAGGAAGCCGTTTTGTTCATCATTTCATCAAAGACTTTTTTATTTATATCCGGCATTTGGATACTCCCTTTAATAATTATTCACAGCGTGAATAAGCAATTTTATATTTTTCTTCCTTCCCACTTCTTTATGGGCTAAAGAAAAGTGAGAATTTTTAAGTAATACTAGACTAGGTTAATTAGAATAGAATGGCGCGTAATGCTAAGGCTATATGCTGCCACAGCATTTAAGAAGAGAATGGTAATATTTGATCGCAATTTGTTCATAATTGTTAAACGCCATAAATCTAAGCCGTAATATAAAAATCATTGGGAATGATGCAAGTGCTTTTTGCAAAAATATTCATAGTGGCGCATAATTATGCATAATGCATTTGAGAGGGTGTTCAATTCCGGAGCGGCTTAGCTATTAGAGAAAACGGTAATCAGCCGATTCTATTTCCGGTCTCGCTTTCAAAAAAGTACAGGTGGTTTTTATCGATTGAAATTTCTACCTCAGCGCCTATGCAATATGTTTCTTTAGGTTTTAAACGAGAGATAATCGGTTTACCATCAATCAAAAAATGAGCAAAGACTTCGTTTCCCATCTGCTCAACAACATCAAGTTTGACTTTGATTCTATTTCCGAAACCAACTTCGTCGGAAAAATGTTCGGGGCGAATGCCAAGTATTACTTCTCTATCAACAAAATTTGAAAATTTAGGTTCGTTAATTAAAAAATGTAGACTTTCTTTCTCGCTAGAAAACATGATACCGTTATTGTTTATGAATTTACCCTTAATAAAATTCATAGCCGGGCTGCCTATGAATCCAGCGACAAAATGATTAGCCGGATTATTGTACAAATTTAGAGGTGAATCAACTTGCTGAACAATTCCATCTTTCATTACAACAATACGGTTTCCAAGAGTCATAGCTTCTGTTTGATCGTGAGTAACATAAACGACCGTAGTCTCAAGCTGATGATGAAGACGGGCAAGTTCCGTTCTCATTTGCACACGTAGTTTGGCATCGAGATTACTCAACGGCTCATCAAATAAAAAAACTTTTGGCTTACGAACTATTGCACGTCCAACAGCAACACGCTGGCGTTGTCCGCCGGAAAGCTGTTTTGGTTTTCTATTCAGCAAAGGTTCTATACTAAGAATTTTAGCTGCGTCATTAACTCGTTCATTAATTTCTTCTTTACTAAATTTTCTCAGTTTCAATCCAAAAGCCATATTTTCAAAAACTGTCATGTGAGGATAAAGCGCGTAATTCTGAAAAACCATAGCAATGTCTCTATCTTTAGGCGGAACATCATTTACAAGTTTGCCATCAATGAAGATTTCGCCCTCACTGATTTCTTCCAAGCCGGCAATCATTCTTAGTGTTGTTGATTTTCCGCATCCGCTTGGTCCAACAAGAACGACAAATTCTTTGTCTTTGATTTCTAAATTAACAGATTGAACGGCTCTGTTTTTTCCTTCGTAAATTTTGCCTACGTTTTTAAGAATTACTTCAGCCATATTTCCTCAGAGATGTAATAAAAAAGTCCTCCTCTGCGAAACGCAGAGGAGGAAATTATACTCTTACTTTGTCAACATCATTTTCATCGTTCTAGTATATTGAGAATTATTATCGCAGCTAGCAACTATTCTATAAATATACATACCACTGGCTAAACGAGAAGCATCCCATACAACTCTGTGTGTACCTGCGGAATATGTTGTGTTTGCCAGAGTTGCAATTTCTTGACCAAGAACGTCGTATATCTTTAGGTCAACTCTAGAAGCTGTTGGTAGTGCAAATTCAATTGTTGTAGTCGGATTAAATGGATTTGGGTAATTCTGACTGACAGCAAACTGTGTTGGAATCTGCATCTCAATTTCTTCAACATCGGTAATTGTTTCCCAAACTTTAGCAGAAACAAATTTATCAAAGATTACTTTATGACCGGCATTGTTCAAGTGAATTCCATCGCCGGAATTGTAGATAGTTTTAATAGTACCATCTGTATTTGCAAGTGGCGTAAAAACATCAACTGCTTTGTCTTTATAGATAGCAATTATAGAATCTTTTGCCTGGATCAAATTAGTTCTCTGTGCAACTGCACCAAAATTTCTTGGCTGAGTTGTAGTGAGCCAGACTTTAATTTTTTGATCTGCAGCTAGCTTAGTAATTGCTTTTAGATTACTAATTTGTTCTGCAACGGTATAATTCATGTTAGCATCATTGCTTGGAAGATTAATTAATATTGCAGTCGGCTTATAAGTTAGAGCCTTAGTAATATTATTATTTACCTTTGGCGTCGGCTTTCCACTTGGAGCGACAAAATCCGACGGCATAACATCATATGATGTATAGCCACCTACAGCAAGATTAACTAAGTAAGAATTTGGATCTTTTGTTTGCATATATTTTCTGTAACGACCTACCCAAGAGCTGTCAGCTGTAGTTGCACCAGTTCCAGCAGCAGTTGAAGAACCAACCACAACTACTAAATTCCTTTGATCGCCACTAATAGCTTTACCGCCAATTAATCTAACATCATCGAAATAGAAAGTGTTAGGCATGTTATCAACAACATCTTGACCAAAAAAGATTGTCTTTATTGTTGTTAAATCCGCAGCGCCCGGATTGTCCTTAAACCACTTTAATGGAATGTAAACCTTATACCATTGATTTGGGTATATCCAAGGGAGATACTTTGACAAACTTGTCTTTGCAGTTTTTTTATTGCCCGTATCTTCTAGAAAAATCGATGGCATTTGAAAGCCGCCCATTTCTACTTCAGA
>JBHEKZ010000057.1:0-2806 GCA_041859025.1 Melioribacteraceae bacterium
TGTATTTATACTCTATGTTTCCGGCAAGACGGAAAGTATTCTTTAAAAAGAAATTGCTGCTTTTAATATTATTGAAAGCCGCATCCCTTTGAATATCTAGCTGGGTTCGTTGAATGTATTCGAGTGAAAGGGAAAAATTGCTTATTCCGGCAACGGCTCTGCATCCCAAATCCAGAACATTCTGAGTTCCTTCCTCCTTGCTGCTGCCTAACAATCTGGCAACGGCAAGAATATCAACCGAAGGTTCATTCCATATATAGGATGCCGTAAGCCAAACACCCCATTTATCGAATTTGCCGTTGGAAAAATTATCATTAAGAAAATTCATAGAAGCTGCGGAAGCAAACGCGAGTGAAAATCCAACACGGTTATGATCTTCTTTCTGTATAGACAGGCTAAGTGCTTTTAATTCGGCTTCAATTTTCTTCTGCTTAATGGAATCTTCCTCATTCAGAAACTCAAGTTGTTTTTTGGATAATTCTGTTCGCAAAGTTTTTAGTTCATCGCTCGGTTTACCCGGAATAATTAAACATCGCAAACCTAAGCCGGCGCGCGTGCCTATTGTATCTTCCGAACCGGTTTTAGGTATTGTTGCAAAGGATACAGATAATGACTGTATAATCGACTCACCGGCATCCGCATTATAATACTGATCGAAAGTGAGTTTTGGATGAGAAGAAAGCCAGTAAGGTGCAAATTCGAAAGCTCCTCCCTGCTGTATAGAAGTTAGAAAGCTTGCGGCAACTGCTCTTGGTGTGGAAGGTGCTGTAATCGAATTGGGCTCGGCCCCAAACAATACAAAAGCCGGAGATGGCGGCGTTTGAAGATCGCTTATTTTAGTCTGCTGTGCGGTTACATTAATATGTATAAACAATATTAAAACCGCAGCAGAAAGCAAGTGTTTCTTTTTCATATTTCCCCCAGTTAAATAAAATTAAATTCAGCTTTGTAAACAATAGAGTCTCCTTCCACGGCAACAGTAGCTTCAAGTTTGTATTCGGTATCTCTCAAACCTCCGCTCAATAAATATGTTACGGATGTGTGGTTTGTCTTATCACTAACATCGGAGACAATAGTTTTTACATTAAGAGATTTTCCTTTTAATTGTGTACTGCCGCCTATTAGAAGATCCTTAATTGCACCTTCGGCAATTTTATTTCCGTTTAATAAAACAACAGAAGTTCCAAGCTGCGCATCGCCGATAAAGATTGTGAGATATACGCTTCCCAGACCAACAGCATAATCGGTTTTTAAGAAACATCCCATAAATCCCTCCTAAAAAAATATTGTTTTAATTTAATTATGCATTTACCATAACTCCGTTAGCGTTAACGGGCAACTTGGTCAGCATCCAGTTTTCATCAGCAATCTGATTTTTAAAGCATTGGGTGCGGTAAATTGTTCTTTGAAGAATCGGGTTGGAATGATACTTAAGCCATTGATGGCGGACATCAACATAAGATGAAATCCACCTTTGTTCGTCACCTCCTTTTGCCGGGGGATATTCCCCGAATCGTTTTCTTAATAATGGAAGAATGCTTCCGGAGTGAATGTAGCTGTCGTAAATTACAAGCATACTTAATGGTGTTGTAAATCCATTAGTCTCAAAGAATTCGAATGCCGGTTTGTAGTAAGCCAGATCGAAAAACTCATCTTGTGTAGAACGCATTACCGGGTCTTCCTTAGCTGAATTGCGCAGCAGATCTTTAAACGTTCTGTTATCAACAAGAGGCTGTTTTCCAATCATACCGATATACCTGGAGAACTGTTCGGAGAAAGTTCCTCCGTTTCTAATATACATTTCGATAAGTTTTGAGAGATTGCCCTGTTCTGTTGTTTGACTTCTTCCAAATGTAATTTGTCTTGTTCCCCCTCTTCCGTCGGCAAGAATTGTAATCTGACTGTACCGTCCCTCCGGAGTTCCGGTTTCGAATACGTTTACAATCCTTTCGATAAGAAGTTTAATTTGCGCGGTAATCATTTTTCCTCCTTTTTAATTAAGCAGCCGCAAAGAATAATGCGCCAACAGGAGCGGCCGCATTTATCTGCCTTAATTCTATTTTTAGAGAAAAAGTACCGGAATAGGAATAGGTATATTAAGTAAACCTAAATATTCAGAAGAAAAGTGAAAGCGTATTATTGTCTGCCGATCGGCGAATTGAACTCAACTATTGCTGGCGGATAATTTTTTCAACTTCATCAAATTATTTTAAAGACTTAACAATGTTTGTTCCCCGGTGTATAAGTGGAAAGGAACCCCGTTGTTTCTGACGGAAATTTAATAATTGAAATTTGTTTTATCAAGGAAAAAAGAGTAATGACTGGAAACGTAGTATCATAGTGCCTAAGTGACTTAGTAACTGATACCTAAGAAAGAATAGTAATCAGTATTAAGTACAGAGTAATGAGACAAAAGCAACTACTGAAAATAAACTTCTGTTGCGCCGGGACTTTCGTTCCGACACCAAACTGTTACCAGTTAAAACGTCAAGGACATAAGTCCTGACACTACAAGGATAATTGCTTTTGATTTACGGCCTGAAAAAATTTGCGTATAAAGAATGAGTGAAATCGATGATCAGCAGAAATTTCTGTCCGATCCCGCTTTCAATTTATATTAACCTTTAGCGGGAGAGTTTAATTTCTGCCATCGATGAACGATATTCTTAGCAAATTTTTTTTAGCCTTGATCTTTCGGTTCCTTTCTATCAAGAGAAAGGAACAAAAAAAGATAATCACGTTGTGTCGGGATTTTCCTTAAGAAAAGATTCAGTTCATGGCTAAAGCCCGAATATCTTTCTTCTTT
>JBHEKZ010000539.1:0-6524 GCA_041859025.1 Melioribacteraceae bacterium
GCGAACCCGCTCTCAACAAAAAATTTATGAAGATTTATCAAAACAAGTTAATAAGCTTAGCGATGGAAGAACTTTCGTTGTTCAATCTCAGACTATAGGCACACAGCGAGGCGGCGGCCTTCCTATTCAGTATGTAGTTCAAGCGCCTACCATAGAAAAACTGCGCGATGTTATTCCAAACTTTTTAGATGAAGCACGGAAGAATGAAACATTTGCACGGGTTGATGTTAACTTAAAATTTAGCAAGCCGGAGCTTGTTCTTGAAATTGACAGATCTAAAGCGCGTGAGCTTGGTGTAGCGGTTGTTGATATTGCTCAGACTTTACAGCTCGCATTAAGCGGTCAGCGCTATGGCTATTTTATTATGAATGGAAAGCAGTATCAAATTATAGGACAGCTTACAAAGGAGTATAGAAGTAAACCAATTGATCTTCAGACATTGTATGTTAAGTCCAGAAAAGGAGAATTGCTGCAGCTTGATAATTTTATTTCGGTAAAGACACAAAGTACCCCGCCCCAGCTTTATAGGTTTAATAGATATGTTGCCGCCACATTTTCCGCCAGTCTGGCTCCGGGTAAAACTATCGGGGATGGAATTGAAGCAATGGATGCAATTGCCGACAAAGTATTGGATGAGTCTTTTTCTACTGCACTTACCGGGACATCAAAGGATTTTGTAGAAAGCTCTTCTTCACTGCTCTTTACATTTTTACTTGCGTTAACTTTTCTCTACTTAATACTAGCCGCACAGTTCGAAAGCTTCCGCGATCCGTTCATCATAATGTTTACAGTTCCACTTGCGTTTGCCGGTGCTGTTATTTCTCTTTTCTTGTTTGATCAAACGATGAATATTTTTAGCGAGATCGGGTTAGTTATGTTGATTGGTCTTGTAACTAAAAATGGAATTCTGATTGTTGAATTTGCCAATCAAAAGAAATCTCAAGGTTTGTCAATTGTTGACGCCGTGCGGGAGGCCGCTGTTCTTCGTTTTCGCCCAATTCTTATGACAAGTTTAGCTACTATACTTGGAACTTTGCCGATTGCATTAGCGCTTGGCGCCGGTGCCGAAAGCCGTGTCTCTATGGGTATCGCAGTGATTGGCGGATTGGCGTTTTCAACTGTATTAACCTTGTTCGTTATTCCGGCTGTTTATACTTACTTCTCAGAAAAAACAAAGAGCGTTTCAAATGTTGAATAAAAAGAATTTCGCAAAATTGGGTTTAGTAATAATCTCTTTTTTAAGTACCAGCTTAGTAGCACAGCAAAGACTTTCGCTTAAAGAGGCGATTAGTGTGGCGCTTGAAAATAATTACGATATAAGAATTGCTAAAAGTGATGCGGCTATTAGCGAAAACAATTATTCTGTTGGTAACGCCGGATTTTTACCAAATCTCAATGTCTCTGCCTCTCAAACAAAGAATGTAAGCAATACAAAGCAAGAATATTCAAGCGGGCAACTGGTAGATAAAAGCAGTTCCGCCTCCGATAATACTAGCGCCTCCGCTACTCTTAGCTGGACGGTTTTTGACGGTTTAAAAATGTTCATTTCCCTTTCTAAGTTAAAAGAACTAAAAGAAATCGGCGAAGTTAAGCTGCGTTCGCAAGTTGAAACTTCTTTGGCGGACATAATTAAATTCTACTATGATATTGTTCGACAAAAGCACAACTATAATGTAACGCTGGAGAGCGTTGCTATTTCTGAGCAGCGCTTGAAAATTACGGAAGAAAAATTTTCTGTAGGCTCTGCTTCCAAACTGGAAGTGCTTAGCGCAAAAGTGGATCTGAATACCGACCGCTCCAATCTTCTCAATCAAGAAGTGGTGTTAAATGGATTAAAAGTTTCCTTGAACACTCTACTAGGAAGAAAAACCTCGGAGGAGTTTGATGTTGATGATCATTTTGAAATACTAACAGGGCTTAATTATGTTCAACTTCTTGAACAAGCATATAAAAACAACGTAGATGTTTTGCAGTCAGAAAAAAGTAAAAATGTTTCTTCTTATGATGTTGGAATTTCCCGAGCTGAATATATGCCGCGCTTCACATTAAGCAGTGGCTATACATATTCAAACGCACTTTCAGATGCGGGTTTTTTCAAGTCTAATAAAACTTATGGGTATAATTACGGCCTAAGCCTTTCTTGGAATTTGTTTAACGGATTTGCAACAACATTACAATACCAGAACGCACTTATTAATTTGGATAAAAGCGATATAAAGCTTCAGCAAACAAAAGCTATTGTTGAATCAAATTTGATAACGGCTTTCAAGAATTACGAAAAAAATAATGAAATACTTGCGCTTGAAACTGAGAATGTCTCGGTTGCAAAAGAGAACTTAGATTTGGCTATGGAACAAATACGTCTCGGCTCCATTTCTCCAATCGAGTTTAGAGATGTTCAGAAAAATTACATTACAGCGCAAAGCAGATTGTCTTCAGCCCAATTCAATGCGAAGATTAGCGAACGTGATCTTTTGAAACAAAGCGGCGGGTTAATTAACTAAGCTATTTGTCATACGCAATTTTTTCGATCTCCTCCGGAGAGATTTCTTTGATGTTGGTTAGGCGTTTAATTTGTTTGGTCGTCTCGTCTATCACATTATCGTAATGTTCAACAATCTCTTTTGGGAGACTGTGTTTTTCTTCTGCGACTAATTTGAAGAACAACATTTTGTTTAAAAAATTATTAAGTATATGCTGAACCGCACGCATTGTAGAAAGGAATATTGCTTCTTTTTCGATTTCCCTATCTTGGATGTTATACCACATGCGGCGGGTTAAGTAATAAAGCAAAATTGAAGTTGTTATTATAAAGAACCAGCCTTTGTATGTCTGTAGAATTGTAAGTACCGAAGCGGAATCAACAAAAGTTTCTAATATCCTATCAGAAAAGAAAATCCAGGCTATACCAAAAAACAGATAAACAAATGTTACTTTCTGATATGGTTTAATCATTCATTCCTCTGTGTTCGCTCAAGTTGTATTGCAATTTATGAAAATTATTTCTTTCCGATTGAAAAACTAAGTTCTGAAAGGAGAATCAGATAGAGTTAAGAATAGTCAGTAATTCTTTTCTTAAATATGGTTTTGAAAGGTAATAATCACACCCCGCTTCAAGAAATTCTTCTTTGTCTCCAGCCATTGCAAATGCAGTTGCCGCAATAATCGGGACAGCACTGTTTCTCGAGTTCAATTTAATCTTTTTAGTTATTACTATTCCATTTCCACCACGCCCTAAATTTACATCCATTATTATGGCGTGATAGTCAGACCGATCTATTAATTCCAATACGTCGGCTTCGTTATTTGCAATATCATATTGGTAATGGTTGTTTAAATACGATTTCAATACTTCAATTGTAATTTCGTCATCCTCAACAATTAGAATTTTTTTTATGTCGTTAGTTGTATTCTTGAGCCCCAAGTCCTGGGGTATTTCTCTTGTTGTATTCAATCTTCTATTTTTTTCTCTTTTGACAATTCTGAATTGGACAGTAAAGGGTGAGCCTTTACCAACTTCACTTTCAACATAAATCTTTCCATGTAAAATCTCCGTATACTCTTTTGTTAATGATAAACCCAAACCGGTTCCAGTAAAGTTTCTTCCTATTCCTTCACTAACTTGGCGGAATTCTTCAAAGATTAAACCTAACGCCTGCTTGGGAATGCCAATTCCAGTATCTCTTACGCTAACCATAACATGCTCTTCAGTTCCGCTTATAATAACATCGATGCTTCCTGTATGTGTAAATTTTATGGCGTTGTTTATTAAGTTGTTAAATATATTGTCCAGCATATAGTTGTCGGCAGTTACAAAGTAATTGTAATCGTCCGCGCAACTCAGAGTATAGTTAAGAGCTTTCTGCTTTGCGGCTTGTTCAAATAAATGGAAAGAATCTTTTACGGCGGCGGAAATATTAACCGTGGTGAGGTGAATTTCTTTGAAATCGCTTTTTGCCTTTGATAAATCTAAGACCTTGTTTAGTGTATCTAATAAACGCTGGCCGCTTTTGTGAATCTTTTCTGCTTTACTAACTATTTCCGGGTCGGTTTCATCGTACATAATTATTTCTGCAAAACCAAGAATACCGATCATCGGCGTTCTTAGCTCGTGACTCATATTCGTAAAAAATGCATCTTTTATTCTACTGGACTCCTCTGCTTTTTCTTTGGCTGAGATAAGTTCGTCTAGAATTTTTTTCTTTTCGGTTATATTCTCCTTGAGTACAAGGAAATGAACAAGCTTACCCGTTTGATCTTTAATTGAAGAAACAAGAACGTTTTCCCAGTAATATTCACCACTTTTCTTTCTGCTGAGAGTTTCTCCTTCCCAGGCAATCCCAACACTGACCGCTTTTGCAATTTCAGCAAGCAAATTTTCCGCAGGCTCTGCTGCTAAGAACTCAAAGGATTTCGCGTTAATTACCTCCTCCAGGGTATAGCCGGAGACTTCGATAAACCTTGGATTAACATATTCTACAAAGCCGTTAGGATCAACAATTAAAATGCTAAGCGGGCTCTGTTCAATTGCGCTTGATTTTATAAGTAGTTCGTTCTCTGCTTGCTTTCTTTTCGCAATTTCAAGCTCTAGCGATTTTTTCTGATTAAAAAATTCGAGTATTAATTTGGCGAACTCTCCGAACACACTCGCTTTTAGTGATAGCTCCAACAGCTTCTCCGTTTTGTTAGTGGAGAGACTGGCTGACAAAGTATTGATTGGTCTTAAAATCCAGCGGTTGAACAAAGCGAGTAGTAAAGCCAGAACTATTCCGCCGGCAACAAATAAAATTGGAATATACTTTGAATTGGCTTCCCGTATCTCCTTTATGGAGTTATTTATGTAGAATGAACACAGGTTCAAAAGAGTGTTTCCATTGTGATCACGCAAAGGAATGCTTGTAAAAATAATTTCGGGATTACTCTCCGCATCATAAGTAATTATTAATTCTTTTAATTTCTCGTTAGTAACGTGAAATATTTTAGATTGATTCTGAATTTCAATAGCATCGAGATATTCTTTATTCCACGTCCTTGCTGTAAAAAAGTACCCGAACGGAACTCCTGTTCTGGCTGAATCGGCAGAATGTTGGATTGGAGCGCCCGCAACTTCAAGCAAATATTTTTCAGTACTAAGAAAAAAGTGAGGAAACTTATCTTTATTCAGAATTTGAATTGTTGCTGAAGTATCTAAAGGAAAGTTCAATAGATTTTTATTGTTTACTGTGTTGGTAGAATAAACAAGGTTTAACTTTGCATCCAGCACCCAACCAAACGTAATGTTGAAGTTGGAGAAGGTTTCATCTAGATTTATTTTTGCCCACTCATTATTGGGTTTTTGTACAAACGCAACCAATTCATCCCAATAGGTGTAATCGTAAGTATAGCTGGTGAGTTGATGGCTTAGTAGATTAATATTATTGTGCAGAATTATTTTCGCTCTATTTCTTCCGTCCAAAGAAAAATTTACTAACTGCTTATTCTGTGATGTCCAAAAGAAATAGCTTGCCAATAGAAACAAAATAGAAATGCCGATGTGTACAATAATAACTTTTTTTATGATACCCAGTCGCTTCACTTTAGAATTCCGGTATTATCACAAGATTAATTAAGTGATTTTTGGAGGCACATGCAATTTCTTTTTGTGTTTCTTCGGGAAGTTCAATAAATAGAACGACCATGAAATGATTTTCCGATAGATGCTTGGCGTGTATATCGAAAATTGAATAATTCATTAAATATCCGGTTAAACTGTTTTAAACAAGATTCTGTCAATAAAGCGCTGTGAACTGAATTGATGAGCGGAGTTTTTCAGTGTAAGTGTTTGATGTTTATACATTATTGCAAACTCTGTAAAGTATACGTTATTATCGATTACCTAAAAGCGAAGTTTACCATTGTGTTTGTATAACTATATAGAAGATGGATGATTATGTATGAAGAGCAAGCAGAAAGTTGAAATTCACGCCCTAATCGCGCACAATTTCCATTAGGCAGTCTTTGCAATTAAAAACAAGGCGGTATTTTGTGTTTCCATTTACAAGATGCAACGGTTCTTCAACTCTTTTGTCCGTATCGAAAGGACATAAACCAAGCTCATCTTTAATGCAGTATTTGCAAGTCATAACAGTCTTACCGGAAAAATCATTCTGAAGCTCAAAACCGGGTTCGATTTTTTCGGTTCCAAGTCTTTTATAAAAATTCTGCGAGAGTTGATTTACCACGTTAGCTTTGTAATCAACAGCGGTGTTGTTTTTTGCCGTAATTGGGTTTTTCTCGAAAAGCTCTCTTACATAATTATCTATTCGTATTTTTTCGAGTAATTCTAAAACCTCACGACGCCATTCATTTATCGTTTTTACCGGAAAGAAATTGGGTTCGCTCGTTACCAACGTAACTTTTGTAACATTAAATATAGTGCCGCCGCTCTTTGAGAGCTGTTTTTTTATTGTTTCTACAGCCTGTGCTGAATTTTCAGCTTTCACTTTTTTAGCCACAATTTCTTTTGTAGCAATATTGTTGTTCTC
>JBHEKZ010000376.1:0-3009 GCA_041859025.1 Melioribacteraceae bacterium
CGACCAGCCATTCCATCATCATCCCAAAAGGAAACATAATTATTACTTCCATCTGCCTTCCCTTCAATATCAATTCCAATTCCTTGATCTTCGGCACTAACAACAACTGGATAACTGTCAATATCACTGTCACTTCCAGAAACAGAGCTTGTTATTTCTACTCTTCCCAAAGTATCTATTGTAAAGATTGGATTGCTTTGATAATCAATTCTTAGCGGGTTCTTATGTAGTGGAGAATTAATATGCATTTTAGCGAGGGCTGGATCAACGCCAACGCCCAAATTTCCTGTTATGAACAAATAATCGAAAGTACTGAAGCCAAATACTTCGAAATCCACAGGATTTGAAACTGTTCCTAAAACAATATATCCATGGGCATCAAACCTCATCCTTTGTATTTCATAAGTTTGAATAACAAAATCTCTGTCATTCCTTGTTCCAAGAAAATGTCTCTCCGGGCCATAAATAAAATTTCCAAATGTTGTCCACCACTCATAATCTGAGCCGGTTACTTTATAAATACTTTTGAGATTATCGAGTGTTCCTATAGAACTTGGTAAATCAGTAATTTTTGATAAACTAAAACTCTGAATCTTATCATCGGTGACAGAATTGTTTACTAATTTTTCGGTAGTAATTGAGGCATCGCTAACAGAGTTTGCATATTTAGCTCCGAGACTGTATGCTGTAGAGCCGAGTTCTAGTCGCTGAGGCATCTCATCTTCTTCATTAATTTTTATACCGAGATAATACTTTTTATCGAAACGTAAATTGTTTTGATCTTTTGAACCAATGGTCAGCGTAAATGCACCCTCTTTTAGAGTTACATTCTCATGTCTCTCACTCCAAATTGGAGTTTGCGAAGTTGGAGAATCGTATATATAAATTGTAAAAGTATAATTACTGTTCGAAAAGTGATTCCCCTCTTTATCGGTAAGATAACCGTTAAAGAGTATTTGTGAAGGCAATCGGGAAATACTTTTGTCTTGAGCATACAAAGATTCTGTAATTGTGCCGCCAGTGCATAATAGAAACAGCAGCAATAGGTAATTACTAATTTTTGTTTTCATTTTTATACCACAGCCTTTTGAAACTTTCTAATTTTATGATTCCATTACTTTTTATTAAACGAATATTTTCTTTCTCTTTCTTGAGCGGATTCTAGCAGCTTCATTCTTGTTTTAGCAAGCTTAACACCATTATCAATTTCCTTAATCTGGACAAGCATTTCATCAAGCTCTTTATTCTTAGCAATTACTAATTCTTCCAACTCTTTATTTGTTGAGTAGCTTTCATTTACAATTCGGCCAATGTCTTTCATTTTTAAACCGACCGCAACATTTACATGCTTAATATCATCTGCCAGGTTTTCTTCCCAAGCTTTGCCAACAACTTTTGAAAACTCCTCAGCAGTCATCATGTCTGGATCAACCGGAATTCCTATTCCATCGTTAAGTCCGGATGGAATTATGTAATCACCTTTCCTTACCATACCTCTTACTTTCACCGGTACTTGTCCTTTGAATGCAATTTTTTCATAATTATTCTCTTTTCCTTTAACAGGCATATTGCCAAGAACAATCGGCGATAAAGAAACAGACATAATTTGTTCCGCATTCTTAGTGTTTTTAGAAATTTTCCCACCGAACACACCAACAATTTCTCCCGGTGAAAAAACTTCGTTGTGATTTATTTTTTCAAGCCACTCAGCATAATCGCCGCTAGCTGACTCATAAGCCACACCAAGATGAGTAAAATCCCAAGTAGTCTGAAAAGCAAAGTATGCTACCTCGGCTGTACCGTTGATTATATCCGGCAATTCTAAACCAGCCGTTGAAGCAGCAATTGCTACGCCCAAAGCCACACCTTGCAATACAAACCAAGCATCATGCGCTATTACCTTAGGGCTTGACGCATAATCACCGGCATTCATCCCTTCAATTCTTCCGGCAATGCCGTCATCATCCCAAAACGTCATATAATTATGGTCAGAGTTAGATTCGTCGCCTTTAATTTTTATAGCTACTCCTTGATCTTCTGCATTAATGAAAATAGGATAACTTTTTTCTTCATCTTCTCCGCCGGTTAATTGGCTTGTAATCTCAACTCTTCCCTGGCTCGAAATATTAAATGCCTCTACACCATTGTTGTCTACTCTAAAAGGAGTTTGTGCGCCGGTAGTTTTTATATGAACCTTTGCCTTTGTTAATGGGAAATCTGCTCCAACTCCCATTCTATTTTTTACATAAGTATTTCCCAAAGTCGTTTTTCCGATCACTTCAAAAAAAACTGAGTCTGTAACCGTTCCCATAACAACTTTTCCGTAAGGATCGAAAAGCATTCTTTGGATACTATCTGTTTTAATCACCAAATTTCTATCATTCATAGTACCAAGAAATTCGTTTCCAGTCTCTAAGTAATTGCCGTATCTCCTCCAATACTTTGGCAAATCCGTTTTATCTGTTGCAGATTGCACAGATTTATTTTCATTAATACTGACTTTAGGAATGTCTTTTATTTTATTCCAGCTTATGCTTTTGATTTTGCTATCTGTAACTGCTAGAGGCGCAATTTTGCTTGAAGATATGGAGTTGTTTCGAACATTATTTGCTACACTGGTTCTTATGCTATAAGGTGAAGGTAACAACTCGATGCGCGGCGAAAGTTCTTCTTCTCCATTAAGTTTTATTCCCAGAAAGTATAATTTGTCAAAAGTAATTGAAATAGGATTTGGTATTGCAGCTCCGCCAAGCTGAACATTAATTTCGCCGTTTTCCACTTTTACTTTATCATGGAATTCCGACCAGACCGGATTCCCTCCTTCTTGAGCAGTATAGAGTGTAAACAATATTGTGTATTCACCATCTTTCACAATATTATTTGCAGCATCAGTGATAACCCCGGAGAAATTAACAACACCTGGGAGTTTGGCAGTAACTTGATGCTGCGCTAACAAGTTAACCTGAAACCTTGTTAGCATTAAAAATCCGAATATGAGTAAACAGAAAA
>JBHEKZ010000100.1:0-4891 GCA_041859025.1 Melioribacteraceae bacterium
CTTTTGGGTGCGGAAGGAATTTACTTTGAACACAACTTAACTAATGACAGTCAACTAAACCAGATATATTAACACCAATTTAATATTTCTCGCCCAATGCCCATTTTTTAATTACTTGTCTTTGCTCTATAGTCAACTTAGCTTTTGGATGAAGCCAAGTGTAATTTGCCAGAGGCATTTCCCCTTTCTCAATTTCTTCCCAAATTTCTTTTTTATACTCATTTTGTTTAGGAGTATACATGTCGCCCCAAGTAGAAAAATTCAAATGCTCTCTTCCTTCTACAACATGGTTGGAAACGAAAAAACTGATTGGCGCAACTTTACTGTACCACGGCCATTTTGTTTCATTTGAGTGGCAGTCGTAACAAGCATCTCTTAAAATCTGTTTTACTTCAACCGAAGCTTGAAGCTCTTTTGTGACCGGCGGATTACTTCTATCCACAGCAATAAATTGCATTCCAACTAAAGCTGCTATTACTACCACAATAATTATTCTGGCTGGCCTCACTTAAATATCTCCCTTAGAATTTACTAGCATTGTTTCTACACTTTGGAAATCACTTCCGTTATCTCTTGCGCGAAACTAATTAAAAATTCCAAAACCTTCTCGGCAGAGTCATATTTATTAATGATCTCAAGCTTAAGGGTCTCGTTTGACTGCACAAATTTAATCTCTTTAGAATATTTCGAGTTGATGTGTGTCAATAAGGGAACGAATTGATTCTTATAAAAGTTCTCTCGTTCCCCTTTAGGCAGAATTACAATAAGCTTTTGTTTCTGGATTATGATTCTTTCCAGCAAAGCAAATGAAGCATAAAAACGCAGCACAGCGGCTTGAATTAACCGCTCAACTACTAATGGAGGCTTGCCGAATTTGTCTCTCATTTCGTCACGAATTTCATCAAGCTCTTCAATTTTAACAAGCGTAAAAAGCGTTGTGTAAAAACTTAACCGATCGGATTGATCCGGCATATACGCGTGAGGAATTCCGAGTTCAAAGTAGGCGTCGATTGTAGGTTCGCTTCTCTCTTGCTGCTTCGGTAAATCCCTAAAGATTTCCTTGAATTCATCCTGCTTCAATTCTTCAACAGCTTCATCTACCATTTTCATATAGAGATCAAAGCCGACGGAATCAATATTACCGCTTTGTTCGGTACCCAAGAGGTTGCCGGCACCGCGAATTTCGAGATCGCGCATCGCTAAACTGAATCCTTCGCCAAGGTCCGTGTATTCTTCAATAGCCGCAAGTCTTTTAACTGCTTTTTTTGTTATTGTGTTCAATGACGGAACAAGAAAATACGCATAAGCTTGTCTGTCGCTTCTTCCAACTCTTCCTCTTAATTGATGTAACTCCGCAAGGCCGAATCTATCGGCACGGTTTATAATAATTGTATTAACGTTAGGAATATCGAGACCGCTTTCAATAATCTTTGTTGAAATAAGCATATGATATTGCTTGTTCAAAAATCCATAAATAATTTTTTCAAGCTCTGCCGGCTTCATTCTTCCATGCGCAATGCCTATGTTAATTTCCGGTACATGTTTTTTAACATACGCAGCAATTTTTTCTATTGATTGAATTCTATCATGAACAAAATAGACTTGTCCGTTTCTTCTAATCTCGTTCAAAATCCACTCACGCACTTTTGGAATTTCGAACATTGCTACTTTTGTATAGATAGGCTGACGGTTTGGAGGAGGAGTTGCCATAATTGAAAGATCCCGCGCGCCTAACAAAGACAAATTCAAAGTTCTAGGAATTGGTGTTGCCGTTAGTGTAAGCGTATCAACATTGGCCTTATAAGAACGGAGCTTCTCCTTTGCCATTACACCAAAGCGATGTTCTTCATCAATAATTAACAAACCGAGATCTTTGAATTTTATGTCTTTGGAAAGAAGCCGGTGAGTGCCAACTACAATATCTACTTCGCCTTTGGCAAGTTTCTCTACAACTTCTTTTTGCTTTACCGCCGGTTGAAAGCGGGAAAGTGCTTCAACTCTAACCGGATACTGCGAAAGACGATTCTTAAATGTGTTGAAGTGCTGTTCTGTTAAAATTGTTGTCGGCGCAAGAAGAGCAACTTGCTTACCATCATTCATCGCTTTAAAAGCAGCACGAACCGCAATTTCCGTTTTACCGAATCCAACATCGCCGCACACAAGACGATCCATAGGATTTTCTCCTTCCATATCGCCTTTAACTTCTTCGGTAACTTTTGTTTGGTCGGGCGTGTCTTCATACATGAAAGAAGCTTCAAGCTCTCGCTGCCAGATAGAATCGGCGCTGAAAGAAAAACCTTTTGACGCTTTCCGTTTTGCATAAAGTGTTATGAGCTCGCGCGCTGCTTCTTTAATCTTCGCTTTAACTTTTTTCTTGGTTGTCTTCCACTCGCTTCCGCCAAGAACAGAAAGTTTTGGCTGGGCATTATCTTGCGAAGAGAATTTTTTTACCAGCGAGAGATAATTTAGATTAACATATACAACGCCCCCTTCGGCATATAATATTTTTATCGACTCTTGCTCGATATCACCAATCTTGATTTTCTCCAATCCTGCATACTGTCCAATTCCAAAACCTTCGTGAACTACGTAATCGCCCCTTTTTATTGAAGCAAAATCTTTTACCCGGGATTTTCTGTACTTAGCTTTTGTGGAAAGTTTAGTTCTGTAAGGCTTATTGAAAATCTGATAATCAGTAAGAACAAATAATTTCGATTGCTTATCAACGAAACCACTCTTAATTGGAAAAACTTGCAGTTTCACTGCCCCCGATTCGAATAAGCGTGCAATTTCACTTTTGATTTCGCATAGCAGATCGTATAAACGCTTGCTTTGCAGTTCATTTTCAACTGCAATATATATTTGGTAATTCTTGTTTGAGTAATCTATGAGAACATTTGCCAGCAGTTCATAGCTTGAATTAATTATCGGTGATTCTGAGAAGTGCAGTTCAACTCTGTTATCTTGACCAATAGCTGATTCAATAATCCAGCGGGCCTTTTTGCTATACAATTCTTCTAAGCTAAGATTTTCATTCTTTTCTTGATCTTCTTCTTTTACTTGCTCAAGTTCTTGGCTTTCCTCTCCTTCGTACAACTCTTCTCTTAAATCATCATCAATATCATCGGTTGTATTTTTTTCTTGAACTGGATTTTCCTTCCTAAAGAGGCTTTGCAATTCATAATCATCTGCAAAAATTAGGGGGTTACTCAAGTAGTCAAAAATATCACCGGTGTTTTTGGGAATTGAGGCAAGCGAAACAGCAAGCGTTACTCTTTCCAGTTTATCGGCAGATCGCTGTGTCTCGGCATCAAAATGCCGAATTGACTCAATGAAGTCTCCATCAAACTCTAAACGGCAAGGCTGCTTTTCACTGTAAGACCAGAAATCGATAATCGAACCTCGTACAGCAAAATCTCCCGGCTGCTCTACATATTTATCACGGTTATAATTTATTTCGTTAAAGTACTCAATTAGATCATCGTAGCTTAAATTTCCGCCTACCTCAATATTGGTAGTATTCGATTCTATGTTTTGTTTGGAAGGAAGTTTCAATTTTAAAAGTTCGTAAGTAGAAAGCAGAACAAAATGATTTCTTGAATTTAAGTCGGTTAACTTTTCCTGCAGCATTTCGGGAGAAAGATCGTCGGCCGCAACAACGGATTTTTCCAAACCTAAAATCGAGAGCTCTACTTTTATTTCATTTACTAATTGTACGGAGGGAAGTAAAACTAAAATTTGATTTTCCGAATTGACTCCTCTTTGTATAAACAAACTTCTGGCAGAACCGGAAAATGGAGATACAAATATTTGTTTTTCACCTAACTTAATATGCTCATGCAAATTCTGGAATGATTCAATCTTATCAATAATCTGCTCGAAGGGCTGCTTCATAATTTCTTTTCAATAATTTAAAATAGAAAACTCCCTTCCCGCCACAAGACGGAAGGATTTTTTTGCGGTGTAAAGTTAAGAAACTTATGCGGGAAAATTTTGCCACCCCGAGTTCCCGCATCTTTAACGGATTATCTTTATTTTGTGTACAAATCCCTAGAAAATTTGGACGAGACAATGGCTCTAATTAAAGCTAAACTGGTAAAAAAGTTGAAACCGGAAGAATTAAAATGGAACTGCGACCCTAGTGTTTTTGAATTTGAGACCACTACAGATGTTAAGCCAATGGAAGGTATCGTCGGCCAAGAGCGCGCATTAAAGGCACTGCGTCTTGGCGTAGATTTGAAAAGTCCCGGCTACAATATTTTTATTACCGGGTTAAGCGGTACCGGAAAATTTTCAACTATTAAAATGATGCTTGAAGCTATTGCCAGTGATTGCGAAAACCTTAGGGATTATGCTTATGTTAACAATTTTGGCGATGAAGATCATCCGATGCTTTTACAGTTGCCAGCCGGACAAGCAGCAAAATTCAGACGTGATCTTGCCAGAGTAATGAAATTCTTTCAAGAAAAAATCCCTCAGTTACTCGAAGCAGAACCTTTCGTCTCGGAAAAGAAAAAAATAATTGCAGAGTTTGGGCAGAAGCAGCAGAAAATGATGTCTTACTTCGAAGAGAAATTAAAGAAAGACAATTTTACACTCGGACAAGTAAAGGACGGCGAGATGATTCGTCCTGAAATATTTGCTGTGTTCGATAATACTCCTGTAAATCTTTACCAACTTAATGATTTAGTAAAAGCAGAAAAAATAAGCAATGAACAGCGCGAGCAATTGATTAATAAATACGCGAGTTATCAAGAAGAGCTTCAGCTTGTTTTCCGAAATAGTCTAAAACAAACTCAAGAGTTTCAAGAGAGACTTGTTCAACTTGAGAGCAATTTTGTAAACGGATTGATTTCTGTTACTATTGACGAAATCAAAAAAAAATACCACA
>JBHEKZ010000222.1:0-7419 GCA_041859025.1 Melioribacteraceae bacterium
GGTAACCATCCTTTTGAGCTTTCTTGTATGCTTTCATTAAAAATTCATAACCGCTGAATGCACCAGCTAACATAAGAAGAGTAGATTCCGGAGCGTGGAAGTTGGTTATTAATTTTTTAGTTACTTTGAAATCGTATGGAGGGAAAATAAATTTATCCGTCCAACCGAAATTAGGTTTTGCTAGTCCATCAGCAGTTACACTGCTTTCCAACGCGCAGCAAGTGCTTGTTCCAACCACAAAAACATTTTTCTTGTTCTTCAATGCTGTGTTAATAACTTCAGCAGTTTCAACTGGTACTTCAAAAAATTCAGAATCCATTCTGTGTTTGGTTAAGTCTTCAACTTCTACTGGACGGAAAGTACCGAGACCGATATGAAGAATAACCGGAACAGTTTTCACACCCATCTTTTCCAGTTTCTTAACAAGTGTAGGGGTAAAATGTAAACCAGCCGTTGGAGCAGCTACAGAGCCATCAATCTCTGCAAAAATAGTTTGATAGTCTTCGCGGTCTTTTGCTACTGCATCACGCTTAATGTATGGCGGCAGAGGAGTGTGCCCAATTTTTTCTATTGCTTTAAAGATATCGCCGGCATCTTCGTTAAAGCGAACAGTTCTTCCGCGTGATGTTGTATTGTCAATTACTTCGCACCAAAGCTTATCGTTGAAATAAATTCTATTGCCGATACGAACTTTTCTTGCCGGATCAACAATAACGTCCCATATGTTTTCTTCTTTATTCAATTCGCGCAATACAAATACTTCAATCTTTGCATTAGTGCGTTCTTTCTTTCCGAAAAGGCGAGCTTGCATTACTTTACTTTTGTTTACAACAATTACATCGCCTTTCTGAACGAAATCTGTTAAATCAGAAAATTTATAATTCTCGATGCTCTGATCAGCGCGATTCATAACCATCATTTTAGCTTTATCGCGCGGATTTGCCGGGTGCTTGGCAATTGCTGTTTTGGGTAAATTATATTTGAAATCGGATAACTTCATTTAGACTCCTCTAAATTATTTCTGAGAACAATGAACAAAGAATCTCACCAACAGTTAATTAGAGATTCTTTGCCTCCCGCTAAAAAGCGGGAGACTCAGAATTACAACACTACTTTTTCTTTGCTACTTTTTTAACTGCTTTCTTAACAACTTTTTTAGGAGCTGCTTTTTTTGCAACAACTTTCTTAGCTGCTCTTGCTTCTTTAACTGCAGCTTGTGCTGCCGCTAAACGAGCAATTGGAACACGGAAAGGTGAACAGCTTACGTAGTTCAAACCAATCTTGTGGCAGAACTCTACAGATTTCGGTTCGCCGCCATGTTCGCCGCAGATACCAATCTTAAGATCCGGTCTTGTAGCACGTCCACCTTGAACTGCGATTTCCATCAATTTACCAATTGCATCTTGATCGATTGATTGGAATGGATCTTCCGGTAAAATCTTTTTCTCAAGATATTCTGGTAAGAATCCGCCAATATCATCGCGAGAGAAACCAAAGCCCATTTGTGTAAGATCGTTTGTACCGAATGAGAAGAATTGAGCAACTTCTGCAATCTTATCAGCAGTTAAGCAAGCGCGTGGAATTTCAATCATCGTTCCGGTTAAGTGAGGAATTTTCTTTAAACCGAATTGAGCTGCAACTTCAGCATGTACTTTTGTTACCAATTCATATTGATGTTTGATTTCGTTAACATGACATGTAACAGGAATCATTATTTCAGGATATGGTTTCTTTCCTTCAGCTAATAATTCAGCTGTAGCTTGGAAGATAGCACGAACCTGCATTTCTGTAATTTCCGGGTAAGTAATACCAAGACGAACGCCGCGGTGTCCCATCATCGGATTGTTTTCATGCAATGATTCAGCACGTTCGTTTAGTTCATCTAAAGAAATTCCTAAACTTTCGGCAAGTTTCTGTCTTTCTTCAACATGTGTTGGAACGAATTCGTGGAGTGGTGGATCGAGCGTACGGAATGTAACGGCAAATCCGTCCATTGCAGCTAATGTTCCTTTTACATCTCTCATAACAAATGGGAAGAGTTCGTTCAATGCAGAAACTCTTTCTTCTTGAGATTTTGAGTGGATCATTTTGCGGAGAATGAACAACGGTTCTTCAGAATTTTTTCCGTAGAACATATGTTCGGTTCTAAACAAGCCAATACCTTCAGCGCCATAAGCGCGAGCGCGAATTGCATCTTCCGGAGTTTCGGCATTTGTTCTAACTTTTAATTTCTTAACATCATCACAAAGTTTCATGAATGCAACGAAGTCTGCATTATCTTCTGCAGCTTTTTTCATTGGAAGTTCGCCGGCATAAACAGTTCCCTTAGAACCGTTAAGTGTAAGCCAATCGCCTTCTTTGAAAGTTAAACCGCCAGCATCGAATGTTCTTTCTTCGTAATTAATTTTAATTCCGCCGGCACCAACTATACAGCACTTGCCCCAACCGCGAGCTACTAAAGCTGCGTGAGATGTCATGCCGCCTCGAGCTGTTAATATTGCTTCTGCTGCGCGCATACCTTCGATGTCTTCAGGATTTGTTTCTTCGCGAACAAGAATTACTCTTTTGCCTTCTTTTTTCCAAGCAACAGCATCAGCTGCGTTGAATACAACTTGTCCGGAAGCACCGCCAGGACCAGCTGGTAAACCTTTAATAAATGCTTTTGTGTTTAATTCAACAGCTGGATCAATTATTGGATGCAACAATTCATCTAACTGAGCTGGTTGCACACGCATTACAGCTTCTTCTTTAGTGATAAGTTTTTGCTTGAACATATCAAGAGCCATCTTAACAGCCGCTGGTCCGTTTCTCTTACCAACACGGCACTGCAACATATAAAGTCTGCCTTCTTGAATTGTGAATTCAATATCAAGCATATCATTGTAATGATTTTCCAACAAACGTTGGATTTTGTGAAGCTCTTTATATGTGCTTGGCATCCCGGTTTCTAACGAAGGAAGATGAGCTGTGTGTTCAGTCTTACCAACTTCGTTAATTGGGTTTGGAGTTCTGATGCCGGCAACTACGTCTTCGCCTTGAGCGTTTGTTAACCATTCACCGTAGAAATAGTTTTCGCCGGTAGCTGGGTTACGAGTGAATGCAACACCGGTTGCAGAGGTTTCGCCCATGTTTCCAAATACCATTGATTGTACGTTTACTGCAGTACCCCATTCATCCGGGATTCCTTCAATTCTTCTGTAAGAGCAAGCACGTTTACCCATCCAGCTTTGGAATACAGCAGAAACTGCGCCCCAAAGTTGATCCATTGGATTTTCCGGGAATGGTTTGCCTAACACTTCTTGCACTTTAGCCTTATAGATTTCAATAAGTTCTTTTAAGTCTTCAGCTGTTAGATCAGTATCAGCATGAACGCCGCGAGCTTCTTTCATTTTGTGAAGTTCTTTTTCCAATTGCTGACGAACGCCCTGTCCTTCTGCTGGTTCAATACCGGCAGCTTTTTCCATAACTACATCGGAATACATTTGGATTAAGCGGCGGTGGGAATCATAAACGAAACGTGGATTGCCTGTTTTAGCAATCAATGCTTCGCGTGTTTCGTTGTTAAGACCGACATTCAAAATTGTTTCCATCATGCCAGGCATGGAAGCGCGGGCACCGGAACGAACAGAAACGAGCAATGGATTTTTAAGATCTCCAAATTTTGCGCCCATTTCTTTTTCTGTTTTAGCAAGAGCAGCTTTAAGCTGTCCGTCTAATTCTTTTGGGTATTTTTTGTTGTTTTTGTAGTATGCTGTACATACTTCAGTTGTAATTGTGAAGCCGGCTGGAACCGGTAAGCCGATATTAACCATCTCGGCAAGGTTTGCACCTTTACCACCGAGAAGCTCTTTCATAGTAGCTTTTCCTTCAGCACGTTTTCCACCAAAAAAGTATACGTACTTATTTGTTGCTTTAGCCATTTAACTATCCTCCAGTTAATGTATTTGTTGTTTATATAAATTTTGTGATTCCAGAATCATTCTCATCTTGCATTTCCTTTTAGGAGATGCACAAACTTAATTCGCCCTTTCTCTTTGTGGAGAAGGGGAGGGATGAGCCTAACGGATCTCACATGTGCTTATTCCAATGAACAAAGAACAAGTTTATTGAATCTTTCCTGTTCTTCAATTTTCAATTCTATTTTTAAGTAATAGATGTCAATATCATCAAGCTCTTTTCGAAAATTGGTAAGTTTAACTGCATCTTTATGCGTTGTTAATACCGAATGAGAGTTTGTATCATAAAACATCTTTCTGATTTCTTGAACTTCAGCCGTCGAGTAATTAGCATGGTCCGGATAAAGAAGTTTATTGGTTATATCAATTTTATTGTTTTCTAAAACATTCAAGAAAGAATGCGGTTTAGCAATACCGCAAACAACTAAGCTTTTTTGTCCTTGAAAATCTTCTAGTGAAAAAGATTTATGCGACTTAACGTCAAAAATTCCTTGAGAAGAATAGTAACCGTAAAAAACTTCTTTGCCGTTAAAATATTTTTCTAGTTTTTCCGGAATCGGCTTTTTGTCGGAAAATTTTCGATTGACAATTACAATATGAGCTCTGTTAAGAGATTCAAAAGGCTCACGCATCATACCAAGCGGAATCGGATTTTGTTCTATAAAATCTACTTTATTTAAAAATCTTTGGTCAATGAGCACTATATCAAAATCTCTGTGAATCCATCTATGCTGGAAAGCATCATCAAGTACTATTGTATCTACAGAAGTGTCTTTAATCAACTGAGCGGCACCTTTAGCTCTATTTTCGCATACAGCTGCCGGTACTTTCAATTCTTCAGCAACAAGAATTATTTCGTCGCCGCATTTATCAACACTGCTCTTTATTTCAGTCCCGTCACTTACCAGAACATATCCAAATGAATTTCTACCGTAACCTCTGCTTAATACACCAACTTTTTTGCCGTATATCTTAAGCATTTCGCCAAGCATCAATACAGCCGGAGTTTTGCCGGAGCCGCCAACAGTAATATTTCCGATGGAAATTACCTTAGCATCTACTTTAGCAGCGTGAAAAAAATTCTTATTGAAAAAGAAATTTCTTACTTTAATAATTAGTAGATACAAAAACGCAAAAGGGGATGATATAATTCTCAAGAACTCAATCATCTATTCAAAGCATCCTTCTGTAAATTGTTTAGTTCAGCTTCGCATCTGTCAATAACTTCAGAGGTCTCTTCCTTTGTTAATATTGCCGGGACCATAATTGGTTGAGAATAAACTGCTGTTACTGCAGAAAAAGGTTTAGGTATTTCAAACTTATCCCAGCTTTTCAAAGTCCACTTATTCTTCATTCCAATTCCAACTAACAAGAGAGGAATCTGGGAGCGGCGCGCGGTAATAACTGCGCCGGGTTTCATTTTGTAAATTGGTCCGGTTGGTCCATCCGGTGTAATTGCAAGATGATAATTTTCCTCAGTAAGATGGATCATCATATCTAAGGCCTCGTGTCCGCCTTTGCTGCTTGAACCGCGTACAACATGAAAATTCCACTTTTCTAAAATTGCTGTGAGCACATCGCCATCTTTACTCTTACTAACAAGTGAAGCAAAGTTGCGGTTCCTTTGCATAAACCAGCCAATAAGCATTGAGCCGTGCCAGAAGGCAACCACATAGTTCTTCTTTTGTTTATCTAATTCTTTGACAACATCAGAGTTTTCAATTCTGAGTCTAACAGTCTTTAAAAGAACGTTTATTAAAAAGCTTGCAATTCGAATTCCAAGAAACCGCAAGATATTTTTTTGATTCTTACTAAGCTTCATTCATCTCCGCTAAGATTATTTCGGCGGCTTTTTTAGAAGCTCCACCCGTACCAAGCAAATTTTTAAGCTTGCCGAGCTCCGATTTAATCTCTTCTAATTTTTTTTTTGTCGCTTATTAAAAACTTAACTTCATCATAAATTTTTTCTCTATTCACATCGTTCTGGATTAATTCTTCTACAACCGTTTTGCCCAGTATAATGTTTGCCATCGCGATATTTTTAATCTTTGCCAGATTTTTGCCAATTAAGTAGGTTAGAGAATTGGTAGCATACACTACAATAAATGGCAGTTGAAAGTAACCGGCTTCCAGTGTAGAAGTGCCGCTCTTTATAATACCAAACTTTGAATGCTTGAAAAAATCATAAGTAAAGCCTTTTACAACTTTATATTTAGTAGCGGAAGAAACTTCGCTTAGCAAATTCTCGTTTATGTTCTCAGCACATGCGACTACAACTTGCATATTGAATTTGTCAGCAATTTTTTCAGCAGCCGAAATGCACTCTGGAAATATTTTCCTAATTTCTTGCTTTCGGCTTCCGGGTAAAACTAACAGAATTTCTTTGCCGGCATCTAATCCAAATTTCTGAACTAATTCATCTTTCGAAAGAAATTGGTAACTCTCAGCATGCTCTACTAGCGGATGTCCTACATACACGGAATCAACACCGGCTTCTCTATACATTGTTTCTTCGAAAGGGAAAATGACAAGCATCTTCTTCATCAGCCGCTTAATTTTTTCTATTCTTCCTTTTCCCCAGGCCCAAACTTGAGGAGAGATAAAATAGATAAGCTTCTTCCCGCGTCTGTTAAACTTTTCGGCAATGTTTAGATTAAAGCCCGGATAATCTATCAGCACAATAGTTTTTATATTTTCATCTTCAGCAAGTTGCAGAAGATCGCGTTTCACTTTGTTAATGAACGGAAGATGACGGAGTACTTCAATGAATCCCAAAAATGCCATCTGCTTAATATGATATTTAGCTATCATACCGGCGGCAATCATTTTGTCTCCACCGATTCCAAAAAATTCTAAGGAAGGATCGAGCTTGCTCAATTCCTTCATCAAACTTGCACCATGTAAATCGCCGGAAGCTTCGCCGGCCACTATCATTAATTTCTTGTTCAACTTAAGGCGTATCTAACAATTACTATTAAAATTATAAACGCGAATGCCTGTAATGTTCTGATTTCACTTTTTAAGCCGGCCTTAGGATTAAAGGGCGGCTGTTCAATTCCCGGATTGGGATAAGCTTTAAAACTTGGAATAAGTTTAGGAACAGACTTTCTATACTCTTCGTAAGCATTTCCGTATTTCTGAACAAGGAAGCCTTCTTCCTCTTTAATTATGACATAATATTGCCAGATAAAGAATGCGAGAGCAACAATTTGCAAGTATGGAAAAAGAGCGTACGACATAATTCCAATGCCAAGGTACATCAGCATATTGCCGAGGTACAGTGGATTACGTAAGTGCGCAAACGCGCCGCTTACAACCAAATATGTGGCTCCAACTTCACCGGTTCTCCTTGTTTCGCTTCCTGCGTACGCAACTCCCCAGAAGCGGAAAAACTCGCCTAGTAATGCTACTGCAAAGCCTACGGCTAAACTAATAGGTGTTGCTTCTTGAAAAACGAGCATTA
>JBHEKZ010000329.1:0-2792 GCA_041859025.1 Melioribacteraceae bacterium
AAACTTCGCTTGGTTTTTCTTTCTTGAATTTGAACCAGCAAACGCTTAGCGACAAGGTTAGAATAGGTGAAGAACCATTAAACAACTCGATATTTGGTATAGATTTTAAAACCAACGTGAACTTACCTTTTATTACGAAAGCATTAGATAAGTTAATCTCAACTAGTGTGCCCTCCAGTTTAACAATTAATGCGGAAATGGCTTACATAGATCCCGATCCGAATACAAAGAAAAGTACTATTGCAAGTGACGGTGGAAGAAGTATTGCTTACGTAGATGATTTTGAGGGTGCTAAGCGTACCATTCCGTTGGTTGAAGCATACGGCTCATGGCACGATACGAGTATTCCTGATAGGCTTCCTTTTATTAATCAGTTCCCAGAAACCGAACAAATGAATTATAAGGCGTCGACATTTTGGTTCAATGTAATTCCGTCGGATGTTAATATTAAAGATATTTATGGGGATCGTAAACAAGCCGCTCCAGATGGGCAGCAAATAACGACCTTAGATTTTGTTTATCAGCCGAACATAAGAGGATTATATAATTGGACTCCTAACCTTGGTGATATGAGCAGAAATTGGGGCGGTATTATGAAACCCCTTTCTTCGACAGCGAATAACCTTATAGAAGAGAATATCGAATTCATTGAATTTTGGATTAACGTAGTTGACGCACCAGCCGGCGCAAAAATGCACATTGATTTGGGCCAAATTAGTGAAGATGTGATTCCCAACCGAAAACTTGATACAGAAGATAAAAATGACAATGACTTGGTTGATGATGGTGAAGATACTGGTATGGATGGTGTTAAAGACATAGCCGAGCCGGATTACAACTCTGCCGGTAATCCCGACCCAAGCAATGACAATTATTCTTTTCAGTTAAGAAGTAACCAAGTTGCGGATGATTATGCTAGAATAAATGGTACTGAAGGAAACGCAGTATCAATTGATTTGGGAAGAGTTCCGGATACTGAAGATTTGAACCGCAATAAAACATTGGACAGAACAAATAGTTATTTCCGTTACGAAGTTCCGCTTGATACCACAAAAGCAAATCCATTTGTTCAAGGAGGAGGAAGTAACAAGGGCTGGTTCTTGTTCAAAGTACCACTGAAAGATTGGGTTGAAAAAGTTGGCGATCCTAGTTTTTCTGTTGTTGAAACGTTTAGAATTTGGGTTAGCGGAATCAGTCAGCGCGTTCATCTTCGTTTTGCTGAAATGAATTTGGTTGGAAGCCAGTGGCAAAAAGTTTTAACTCCTCCAACTGTTACTGTTGACGATACGGTGTTAACTATTTCCACTGTTAACGTTGAAGATAATATTGATTATTATTCTCCTCCTGGTGTTGAACGCGAAAGAGATAGAACTCAGCCGGAGTATAATATTCAAAAGAATGAGCAGTCTTTGAACCTTCTCCTATCTAACTTGAAAGATGGCGATAAGAGAGAAGTAGTTCGTTATTTAGCGCGTCCCCTTGACGTATTCAACTACAAAGAATTAAAGTTGTTTTTACATGGTGATTTAAAAAATTCCGACGGTTCTGTTTCACATTATGTAGATAATACAAATTATGCTTCTGAAATTTATCTAAGATTCGGATCTGATACACTTAACTACTACGAGTATAGACAGCCTGTTCAGGCAGATTGGAATGAAGTTAGCCTTAAGTTTTCTGATTTAACGTCAATTAAGCAAACGAGAACTGACTCACTTAATAAAGCTTATCTTGTTCCAATAGAAAATTTACCGGGACATTATTATGGAATAAAAGGAAATCCTTCACTTACAAAAGTGTCTTTCTTTACTATCGGTATTATAAATCCGGTGAATAAAGGTTCTAGAGGGCAAGCTGTGAGCGGAAGCGTATGGGTAAACGAGCTTCGTGTACTTGAAGCAGAGCAAACACCCGGTTGGGCTTATGCTACAAACGCTTCTTTACAATTAGCAGATTTGATGCGTATTAGTTTTAACGCAAGTCAAACAAACCCATACTTCCATAAAATTTCGGATCGTTTTGGTTCAAGAGAAGATGTTCTCAACTGGGGTATGTCAGTAGATTTTGATGTCTTGAAACTTATTCCGGTGAATTTAACCGGAAGTAATTTGCGTGTAAATTATTCAAGAAACGAGAACGCATCTAATCCATTGTATTTGCCTGGAACAGATATTAAAGTTTCCGAAGCTCAAAATGCTGAAAGGAAAAAACTTGCTGATTTAGGTCTTAGCCAATTAGAAATTGAATCCAAAATTGATTCGATAAAAAATGTAACACAAACTGTCGGTGTGTCAGAGACATGGAATGTTTCTAATATTCGATTTAAGATTCCTACCGATGCTTGGTATATAAGAGATATTTTTAACAATATCAGTCTTAATTTCAATTACAATAAAACATTTAATAGAAGTCCAATTACAAAACACAGTGAAGCATGGGTTTGGAATGCCGGCGCAAATTATTCAGTTAACTTCAGCCGCGATCTTTTCTTTAAGCCGGCTGATATTCCGATAGTTGGTTACTTCTTCGATGTGTTCAGCGACTACAAAGACATGAAGTTTTACTTCACTCCTCAATCTTTTACTACTTCATTTACTTTGATGAGGAAAAGAAGCTATTCTCAGTCACGTACAAACGTAAACAAGCCCGACATTCAAAGAGATTTTTCTGCGAATAGAGGAGCCGGTATTAACTGGACTTTCACTGAGGGAGGATTTTTAAACTTAGGTCTCGCGTATAATTTTGATGTTCAATCTACATTAGCATATTTACTTGTTGATGAAGGCATAGAA
>JBHEKZ010000442.1:0-4943 GCA_041859025.1 Melioribacteraceae bacterium
ATACCATACTGATGGTTTTATAAACCAATGGTCAGAACCGTGAACCATCCAATTCTCAACCATATTTAATAGTAATAGTGGATGTTGTTTGTAATAATCAATATAACTGTCTAAAGATTTCTTATACTTTTTCAGTGATGCAATAATAAAATATGTTCCTCTTTCATATGGGAACATATTTAGGATCATTACTGCATCAGATTTGGCAGTATTATTGATTATGAAATTTCCCCTTCCGGCTAATGCTGCTGGTATTATCAGGTCAAGAGATATTGCTACTGAATAAATATTTTCCGCCTCACTATTTTTTAGGTCTTCCATCATCCCGTGTAAAAATTCATTTCTCAGTTCGTTTAGATCCTCTTTGAATTCTTTAATTTTATCCAGTATCATATTCTCAATATAGGTGTTGCACTCTTTCAATTTCATCGTATTCAGTATTTGCGAATTATTTTTTACAAACTCCTTTCCAAGCCTCTCTTTTATCAAATGGATTAATTTCTTATCTCGAAATATTCTATAATCAACAAGAATCTTTTCAAATTGCTCAATGAATAGTTCTTTAACTAATATTTCTCTACATAGCGTTCTAAATATTTGTAGCTGAAAATCTTTAGAATCTTTTAATTCTCCCGTTTTTTCAAATTTAGAAAAAAGCTGTTCGTGTTCGTTACAAAATCCAGGAAAAGTTGAAGCTTCTTTTAGACCAATTTCTCTGATGCTAAGCTTTCCAGTTTTATTATCAAAAAAAGGTGTTAGTAATTTTCCATCTTCACAAATAATTCTAAGGTTATTTGATTTACCTATTGTATGAGATCGCCGCACACTCATTTTGTTACAATTGCTATAAATACATTTACGAGATGTTTTCCATTTATCAAGCTTTGTTTTTAGTGTTTTATATAAAAGTGTATCCTTTTCTCCTTCATTGGTATAAACAATTGTAAAATCTTTTGAGTACTCATCGAATACTTTTGTAAAAACATCAATAACTCTCTGCACATTTTCTTCAATCATATTTCTCACATATTAGGATAGACGTCTAACTATCACTTATATCGCACCGTAATTGTTAATTAGGAACATAGATATGCTCGATGCCGCATATAAACGTCCCTACTAATTCTTGTTTGTCTTTTTTACGTTATTCTAAAATTTATTTGGACTTACTACTTATATCTACCTAAAAAACTGTTTACTAATTACTAAGAACTGTTTTTTCGGTTCCCCGGTGTTTGCTTACAGAGTGGAACGCCGTTTACTTTTGGCAACTTAGCTATTGAGACTGTAATTATCAAGGTAACTAATCAGCTGAACACCGAAGTTCCTAAGTGCCTTTGGTACCGAGAATGCGTTATTTGAAGTTATGTTTTCCCCCTTACTATTTATTAGTTAATGCTTTCCGAAGCAGAATGAGGCATTGCGGGTTTTGATTGGCTGATTTTATTTTCAGAATGGGCATTTGCAAAACCGAAATAAGCCATAGCAAAAATTGACCAGGCTTCAGAAAGTATTGACTAGACTCAAGAAAATGTTGACCGGGCTTCCTCCGGGATTGACCAGGCTTCAGAAAGTATCGACTAGCCTCGAGAAATTATTGACCTGGCTCGAGAAAAAGTTGACCAGCCTCGCTCCGGAATTGACTAGGCTTGAGAAAGTATGGACTAGCCTCGAGAAAATATTGACCAGCCTCGCTCCAAAGTAGAAAGCCTTTAATTTAGGGTAAAACGAGGGGGTTGTTAGTTTGGAAGCCTTAAATATGTATGTATTTGGGCTAAAGCCCCGATGATTTTGTTAAATTATTTTCCGCGCTAAAGCGCGGAGCTGGTATAAGTATTCGCTCAATTCCAGTTTTTATCCCATAAAGTTAATTATAATGCAAAATCGGCCGGAGGAATCAATAAATTTTTCTCAAAACGGGCACTTTCTTTTAAAGTATGGGCAAATAGTGTTATTTTTGAGGCGTATGAAAAAACTATCTATTATATACCGACCAATTTAGAAGAAAGAGGGTTTGCAGAAATCCTATTTCTCTTACTTTAGAACAGTTTTGCCACCCAATAAGCTTAATAAAATTTTAATCCGTAAATAGGTTACAGTAATGTCTAGTGTAGAAATAACAAAACGTAAAACATTCGCTATCATAAGTCACCCCGATGCGGGCAAGACAACATTAACGGAAAAGTTTCTGCTTTACAGCGGCGCTATACAAATGGCGGGCGCGGTAAAATCGAACAAGATCAAAAAAACAGCCGCTTCCGATTTTCTCGAAATAGAAAAACAGAGAGGTATTTCGGTTGCTACTTCCGTTCTCTCTTTCGATTACAAAGAGCGCAATATAAATCTGCTTGATACACCCGGTCACAAAGACTTTGCAGAGGATACTTACAGAACATTAACAGCGGTGGACAGCGTAATACTTGTTATAGACTGCGTTAAAGGTGTTGAAGAGCAGACAGAAAAACTTATGCAAGTCTGCCGCATGAGAAAAACTCCCGTTATCATCTTCATAAATAAAATGGATAGAGAAGGTAAAGACCCGATTGAACTTCTGGATGAACTTGAATCCAAATTATCAATTAGAGTTAGACCGTTAACTTATCCGCTGGGAATGGGCGTAAGCTTTAGAGGCGTTTATAATATTTACAAAAACACTTTTGCGTTCTTTCATTCCAATAAAACAAAAGTGGAAGAAGATGTAAAAATTTTTAACGGACTTTATGATGACGGTCTGGATGAAATTTTTGGCGACGACGCAAAGAAGTTAAGACACGATGTTGAACTGGTAGACGGCATTTACGAAAAGTTTACTCTGGAAGAATATTCAAAAGGAAATTTAGCTCCGGTATTTTTCGGCAGCGCGTTAAATAATTTTGGTGTTAACGAACTGCTTGAAACATTTGTTGAAATTGCTCCTCCTCCGAGAGACAGAGAAACAACAAAGGGCACAGTTAAGCCGGATGATAAAAACTTCAGCGGATTTGTTTTCAAAATTCACTCCAATCTGGATCCAAACCACAGGGATAGAATAGCATTCTTAAGAGTATGTTCAGGGAAATTTGAGCGCAATAAATTTTATCATCATGTTCGACTTGATAGAGATATAAAGTTTGCCAATCCCGCTTCCTTTATGGCGCAATCGAAAACAGTATTGGATGAAGCATATCCGGGGGATGTTATAGGACTCTACGATTCGGGCATTTTCAAAATTGGAGATACTCTTACCGAAGGAGAATCTTTTATGTACACCGGAATACCAAGCTTCTCTCCGGAAATATTCAGGATTCTAAGAAACAACGAGCCGTTCAAATCCAAGCAGCTCGCAAAAGGAATTCAGTATTTAACAGATGAAGGATTGGCGCAGTTATTCACGCAGAATCTCGGCAACAAAAAAGTTATTGGTGTTGTCGGTGAGCTTCAGTTTGATGTGTTGAAATACCGCTTGCTTCACGAGTATGGCGCTAATGTGGATTTTACTCCAATTGCCGCATACAAAGCATACTGGTTAAAGTATGAAGATAAAGAAGATATAGAATTCTTAGCGCGCGTTTATTCCAACTGCATATACTATGATAAACATGATAACCTTGTGTTCATCGCGGAAACACCTTACTCGTTAAGAATGGTGATGGAGAAAAATCCGAAGGTGCAGTTCCTTTCCGCCATTGAGCATAACGATATGACTGCAGCTATTGAGAAGGATGTGTAAAGAAAAGATTTCACATTAACATAAGTTGATTCAGTATTTATAGTAGAGGCGGATAAAATTATCCGCCTCTTTTGTTTTACATACAAATACTACAAACTAATTTCCTGTTCCATCAGTAAAAAAAAGCTCGGGGCTAAAGCCCCTTTCATTTTTTTTCAGATATAAACCCCACACTAAAATGTGGGGTTTATTTAAGTAAGCCTTTCAGCTACTCTTTAGCATTCTGCTTATCTAAGATCGTACTTATTAAACGCAGCAAAGGCTCCGCCGAAAGAAAAAAGTGTGAAGAACATCATCAAGCCGATATCTATTATAGTAGGAACAACCGCTTGAGAAATAGTATGAGCAGGCTGAGTAAACTTTGGCACTTCTTTCAAATCGAGAGAGCTTTCATCTCTTCCGGAACTTACTTTTACTCCGCTCTGAGAATCGATAGAGATTCTAAACATGCCGGCCTGTCCTCCGCTCTCCTTCTGCTTCTTTTGGGTAAAGGCAGAAAATGTCTGCCGGTAATTTTGAATTTCTTTTTCATATCTGTTCTTCAGATTGATATCCGAAGTAGAAAGATTCATTGCGGCCAATTGAAACGAGGAAGCCGGAGAAATGCGTGAAATATTCAGAGCTAAATTTTCGAGAGTAGCTTTTCTGTTGCGCGCGTCCTCGCCAACTTTATTTGAATACTCGGTAATATCTCTTTGAACATCATTCCGAACTTTATCATCCTCTTCAAACCATTTGTATTCGTTAGCTTCCCGGTAACTTTCTCTATCCGCTTCACTCATGCCTTCCATTTCCGCGTTGCGCGCGCGCCAGACTTTTTCAATTTCGCCGTAATGTTTTTCCCATCTCGCTTTGGAAAATGAATCCTTCTGGCTTTCAAGTTCCGCTACGGTTGGTACGGAAACAAATTGAGACGCTGTCATTACTCCTATTCTTGGAATAATAAATACAAGAGTAATCCACGCGACTAAAAGAATCATAAACGATACGGAAGAATATTTAGTTACCGCGGAAATCAATATTCCGAACGCGATGAAAAAAGTTAAATAGAGTACCGAGGTAGAAATAAGCAGAATAATTTTAATCCAGTGCGCGGCTGATAAAGGTACTTTGAAAACGACTAACAGCAGCAATCCGACAAGTATTGGCACAAGAAGAGGAATTACCAATCCAAGCCATGAACCCGCGAATTTTGCCCATATAAATGTAGAACGGGGAATTGCGTTTGAAAACA
>JBHEKZ010000497.1:0-4273 GCA_041859025.1 Melioribacteraceae bacterium
TTGTAAAAATCGAACGTGCAAATAAACAACTTTTGAAAATCAATGTCATTTTAAAATGAAAACTCGACTAGAAAGCATATCTAAACTTACTGATTGTTTATGCTACTGTAAACACTAACAATCGGTATGATTCAGATTAAAACCTATAGTCGAATAATTTTATTATTTCAGCTGGGATGAATTATAATCTACCTTTCCATTATGTTAAAGCTACAACCAGTTTTTCCGCAATTTGTCTATTTTGCTCTCTTTGATTGCGTCCAACAAATGTAATTTCCACTTCAAATTTCATTTAGTGCATTATCACTTCTTTCTTTAGATAAATTGTATCTCCTACATTAGCTTCTAAAATGTGCTTATAAGGCGAACATTTTTAACTGTTCATATTGGACTACAGCAGTTTCAAAGTCGAAGCGTGTTCGGATAAGGAATGCTTCATCACGGTCTTTAGCCTGAGGAGGTTCCGGTTCCCATTCCATATTGGAGTTAAGCACTAGGTTCTTTTCAGAATCAATAATGGCCCATTTACCGGAACCATTCTTATAAGATTTCATTACCAGATGAATTTTACCATCTAGTGCAAATTTTAATGCTTTGTCAAACCACTGTATTTTTTCTTGATCTGTCATAATTATTACTATTCTTTTGCTTTATAATCGGGAAAAATGCGTTTATGTTTAGTTTTACAAATATTCAGCACTCCTTGACTTTCCATCCTCAAAACCTCATATTTGAGCCCGTATGGTAAGAAATTATTCCTTGAACGCCACCGACGGCGAAATACTGCGAATTTCCACTTTTTATAACGGGCACGAAAAATCAAATAAAACGCTTGTTTTTGTGCATGGTTTCAAAGGTTTTAAGGATTGGGGTTTCGGTCCTTATCTGGGAAGTTATTTTGCTGAAAAAGGTTTTTCAGTAATAATGTTTAATTTTTCACATAATGGAGTTGGAGAAAACCTTACAGATTTTACTGAACTAGAAAAATTCGCTAAAAATACATTTTCTAGAGAGGTAAGAGAGTTAAGTGAAGTAATTGACGCCATTAGAAATGGTTTCTTTGAGGAAATTTGTAACGATTCTAAAATTGGAATTTGCGGACATAGCAGAGGAGGAGCAATTTCTCTTTTAACCGCATCCAAAAGAAAGGATGTTGATGCGGTTGCGGTTTGGGCTTCAATCGCAAAATTAGATAGATACAGCGATCGCCAAAAAGAAGAATGGCGTAAAAAGGGTTCTTTTGACGTTATGAATATGCGTACCAAACAGGTTATGAGTTTGGGTGTTGGTCTGCTCGATGATGTTGTTGAGAATGGGAATGATTCTTTAAATATTGAAAAAGCGATAACTGACTTAAAAAGACCGCTCTTTATCGCTCACGGCGATCAAGATTTAGCGGTTCCGATTACTGAAGCAGAAATGTTATACTCTTGGTCTGATAAGAGTTTAACTGAGTTTTTTAAAATTTACGGCTGCGGGCATACATTTGATATTGTTCATCCATTTGCCGGCACAACAAGAAAATTTGAAGATTTATTGGATGCAACTAATAGATTTTTCGCAAACAAATTATAGATTCTAATACTGATGGAAATTAAAAACTTCTTATTTATTCCGATTTTCTTAACCGCAATTGGCTTTTTTGCTTTTAATGTTAAAAAAATTATTAGTTATGTTAAGCTTGGTCAGCCGGAAAATAGATTTGACAATCCGGCTGAAAGAATAAAAAATGTGTTAAAAATTGGATTGGCGCAATCAAAGATTTTACGCGAACCAGTTGCCGGTTTTATTCACGTAGCTATTTTCTGGGGATTTCTACTTTTTTTAGCCGCAGTATTAGAATCCATTCTGCAAGGATTTTATTCTCAGTTTTCTTTAGAGTTTTTAGGACCAATTTTCTCACTAATTACTTTTACGCAAGATATTTTTGGTTTGCTGGTAATAGTTGCTGTTCTCTGGGCACTTTTCAGAAGATTTGTACAGAAAGTTAAACGCTTAGATGTAGAAGGGCATAAGTTCGACGCTGCTTTTATTCTTTGTATGATTATGACAGTTGTAATATCGATGTTTGGTCAGAATGCCGCACATATTATAAATCATAATTTTCAGCTGAGCGCTTGGGAAGTTCGTCCGGTATCTAACTTGTTAGCAAATATTTTTTATGCAGATGGAGCTTCGGCAACAACAGCTTACGAAGTCTTCTGGTGGATTCACATTTTAACAGTTTTCACTTTCCTGAATTTTCTTCCTTACTCCAAGCATTTTCATGTTGTTACTTCTTTACCGAATGTTTATTTCAAGAAGATCGGCACTCAGCAACACGCCCTTAAGAAACTCAATCTCGAAGATGAAAACTTAACTCAGTATGGTGCTTCAGATATAGAGCATCTTAGTTGGAAGCAACTTTTAGATGGTTATACTTGTACAGAGTGCGGAAGATGTACTGCCTCATGCCCAGCTGCTACTACCGGTAAAAAACTTTCTCCAAGAGAAATAATAGTAAACATCAGAAAGAGAACAGAAGACAAAGCTCCGCTGATGATTGCAAAAACTCCTGAAGACAATGAGGTAATGCAAAAAACTTTGGTTCATAACTATATCAGTGATGAAGAAATTTGGGCCTGTACTACTTGTATGGCTTGCGTTAACGAATGTCCGGTTACTATTGAACACATTGATTCAATTGTAGATATGCGAAGAAATCTAGTTTTGAATGAATCCAATTTTCCGAATGAGTTGAATGCAATATTTAAGAATTTAGAAACAAACGGAACGCCGTGGGCATTCAATGCTCAAGATAGAGCAAACTGGGCAGAAGGACTTAACATCAAAACGATGGCAGAAGATCCAAATACTGAATACTTATTCTGGGTTGGTTGTTCCGGATCATTCGATGCTCGTTATCAAAAAGTTTCTAAAGCTTTTGCTGCTTTAATGCAGAAAGCAAATGTTGATTTCAGAATTCTTGGTACTGAAGAACAGTGCAACGGCGACACAGCAAGAAGACTTGGAAATGAATATTTAGCGCAGATGATGATGCAGTCAAACGTTGAAACATTGAATGGTTACGGCGTTAAGAAAATTGTTACCGGGTGTCCTCACTGCTACAATTCATTAAAGAATGAATATCCTCATTTTGGTGGCAACTTTGAAGTTGTTCATCATACAGAATTAATTTCCGACTTGTTGAAACAGGGAAAACTTGAGTTAAAAGATGAAGCAGTTAACTCAACTATTACTTATCATGATTCTTGCTACTTAGGCAGATATAATAATATTTATGATTCACCGCGCGACCCTTTGAAAATGATTAAAGGCGCAAAAGTAGTAGAGATGGATAGAAATAAAGACAAAGGATTTTGCTGCGGTGCCGGAGGCGGAAGAATGTTCCTTGAAGAATTAGAAGGTACACGAATAAATGAAAACAGAGCCGCTGAAGCTGTTAAAACAAATGCCGATACAGTAGCATCGGCTTGTCCATTCTGCATGACTATGATGGCGGATGGAATCAAAACTCTTGACAAAGTTGATGAAGTACAAGTAAAAGATATAGCAGAAATTGTTTTAGAAAACATTAAATAACAACCAATCACTAAACAAAGGAGGAAACATGAACCAGAAATATGTAGATCTTATCGAGTTCTTAAAATCACTCGAACCTGACGTAGAGAAATTCTATACGAAAGGACAATCAGCAGCTGGAACACGTTTGAGAAAAGGCTTAAGCGAATTGAAAAAATTGGCTCAAGATTTCAGAAATGATATTCAAGCTGTTAAAGCAGACCGCAAAACTGCTAAAGGCGGAAATTAATCCGTTCTGAATATTGCAATGTAGGTCGGGTGAGTAATTGCCCGACCTATTTTTTTATATAATTATCTTAATCTTGTTCTTGATCATAATCTTGCTCTGGTTTTTGGAGAATGCATTTGAACATTATTGAAGATGATTAAGAATAAGATCATGATCAAGAGTACGAGCAAGCTAAAATCTAATAGATGAAAATAAATTCATTAATACTAATTATTGCAGTTGTTTCTTTTTGCTTTTTCTCGCAGGTACCTAAGAAGAAGCAAAAAGAAATTGTAACGCGAAAAACTATTTCATTTTCGTTTGTAGGTGATTTGATGTGCCACTCTCCGCAATTTGAATCAGCAAAAGTGAGCGCGGATAGTTTCGACTTTAAACGTGTTTATAATTATGTACGAGAAATTCTTTCGAAATCCGATTTTACTATTGGCAACCTTGAAACTGTAATAGCCGGAAAAGAATTTG
>JBHEKZ010000521.1:0-4899 GCA_041859025.1 Melioribacteraceae bacterium
CTGGAGAGGATTGGAATTATCAAGAACGTTTTGCAATTGTTCTACACTTGGTTCGTTGTTGTTTGCGCGATAATTAAACATCAAGTTTTTGCCCCTGTTTACATCATATCTAATCATTACTGATGGTAAAATAGAGTAAAAAGTTCTGCCAGTACTACTGATGTATGGAAAAGTCTGCTCGTTGGTTAAGCGGGAGATATTGTAACCTAAGTTAAGCATTACCATAAGTTCGTTTACACGATGATTGTAACTCAAACCGTAATTCTGCACTTTCGAATTTTTATCATAAACATTACTCAAATCATTTTCTAGGATTGAATAAGTAAGATCTTTATTAGACAGGCTATAAGTTTTCTGATCACTTTCATCCTTTGAATAAGAATATGTAGCATTAAACTGAAGCATTCCGTTCTCAGAAACCGGTTCTGTATATGCTAAATTAACCGATCCACCATAGCCATTCTTAACTAGTTTGGAGCTTTGGTCGAGTGTGTCGGATGAAGTTAGATCATTGTAATAAATGTTTTCCGAATATAGTTTCTTATCACCATTGTTTTTTTTGTATGAAGTATTAAATCTAAGCGAGATAGTTCTACCTCGAGTTTCAAACCTTCTACGATAAAGAAATTGTGAGGATGCATCTATTGCCGATAAATTTGAACTGTTCATATTCTCGATAGAGTTTAAGTTTGCTATACCAGATGTTGTGTTGCCGAGAATTTTACTTGAACCGTCGTTTTGCTGTAAAGTTACTCTCGGTCGGAATAGAATAGAGTTGAGAGTATCAATTTGGTAATCCAATCGTAAGTTAAACCGATGGTTAGTGTTCTTGGAATTAGATTGATTATCTTCAAAATAATTTTGGGCTCCTTCTGCTGTTGCAAAGTAATCTCTGTTTGTTACTGTTCCGGAATTATTATCGGTCTTATTGAAGAAATAACTGGCATTAAATTCGTTTCGCTGATTCCATGAATCGGCATAATTAAATCCGGCCGCTTTAGTAGTAGTTAAACCATTCTTGGTATCAACTAAGAAATCGGATGCTCCGCCTCCTCCTTGCCTTCCGCTAAATCCACCGCCGCTCATTCCTCCGCCACCAGGACGATCGCCGCCACCGCCTCTTCCACCTCCCATTCGCGGTTGACCGCCGCCGCCTCTTCCGCCGCCGCCGCTCATTACTCCCAATAAATCTTCACTAGCGAAGTTCTGTTCGTTTGTATTATTGAGTTGTCCTAGTAAAGTAATTTTTTGTCTATCGTTAAAAAAATTAATGTTTCCACCCGAAGCATATTTATCTTGATCTCCGTAACCGCCTGAGAGTTTACCGAATGTTCCATTTCTAAAATTAATGCGTGTTACAATGTTTATTGTTTTTGTTGTGTTGCCGTCGTTAAATCCGGTAAACTCCGATTGCTCACTTTGTTTATCGAACACTTGAATTCGTTCTACAACTTCTGCGGGAATATTTTTTAATACTGCATTCGGATCATCACCAAAAAACGGCTTGCCATCTACGAGCACATTTTTTACATCTTCACCCTGTGCTTGAACTTTGCCATCTTGTACCAGTACGCCGGGCATCTTGGCAATCAACTCTTCAGCATTTGCATCTTTGTTGGTCTGAATTGCATCGGCCATAAATTCAGTTGTATCTTTTTTCAAAATGACAAGAGGCGGTCTGTCAATCACCTGTACTTCGCCAAGTTTAACATCAGTTACAGAAAGTCGGATGGTTTTCAAATCAAGTAACCCGGATTTAACTTCAATTCTCTGCTGGTAAGTTTTAAAACCGACATTGCTTGCCTTTAGGATATAGCTTCCAACTCTCAGTTGATCGAGAATAAACTTTCCTTTACTATCCGTTGCGGCACCGCCAAGCAAAACATTGTTTGTAGTATATAAGGTAACACTTGCACCATAGAGGGGTGTCCGGCTTAACGAATCAACTACAATCCCGGTAACAGAACTATTCTGAGCCAACAAATTATTAACGATAACTAGAAGCAAAAATAAGAGTAGAGTTTTTTTCATGAACTTACCCGCACAAATTGATTTTTATTAGAACCTTCCATTTAAGATAAAGTTTAATCTCTCCGCTGTTTTATTTAACACTATTTGAGGAGAAAAAATAATGCACTTAGAAAAATTAAACCTAGAAGAAAACCGAACTGTTAAATGCTTAGAACACAAAACAGGAGAAGAAAATGAAAAAGTTACTGGCAGTTGCACTTATAGTTGTGGCTTCATCTACATTGATGATTGCACAGAATGCAACACAAGGAATAAATAAAACACAAAGAAAACAAATCGCCAGAATTCACCAAGGGGTAAGAAGCGGTGAATTAACGAAACGAGAAGCAAACTCTTTACGCAGACAGCAAATTCATATTCAAAAGGAAAAGAAAATTGCTAAAATGGATGGAGTTGTTACTCAAAGTGAAAGAAAACACATCAAACGAGATCAGAAAAGAGCAAGTAAAAACATTGCTGTAAAAAAACACAATCAATTAGAAAGAAGAAACAGAAGTTAATATTTACAACCCTCCACGCCCTCTCTTAATCCGCTTCGAAATAAAAAACGAAGCGGATTTTTTTTAAGCAAAAAGAAACCCGTTGTAAAACGGGTTTCTTATGGGAGGTATGTATGAGAAATTGGAGAAAATTATAATCTGAAAAATGCACCCGCGGTTACATAACCGATTCCATAACCTAGTTCGCCAAAGACACCCCAACTATTGCTAATTGCATAACGCGCGCCTACATGAAAGCCGATTAACACTGCGCTTGAAGCCGCAGAGTATGAGACCCCCATTCCCAAGTTGCTTGGTTCTGTTACGCTTACAACATTATAACCTACAGTAGCGCCGCCGTAAGCATCAAGCTTATTGCTTGGCTCCATAAAGTGATATTCACCTCTAGCGCCGATGATTATGTAATTATATTTCCATTCGTAAGATTTACCGAAGAAACCAAAATCGTATTTTGAACCAGCATAACCAACTATACCGCCAACAGAAATTTTATCTGTTAATCCAAATTGTAAACCTACGCTTAACGGAGGAATTGTTGCATCTCCCTCAACTCCAAAACCAAAACCGGCGCCAATATTTAATACTTTCCCGTTTTGGTTATACCCTTGAGCAAAAGATGTGGAAGTAACCAGAAGTCCAATTACTAATAATGTGTATAACGATTTCTTCATTGATATATCTCCTTATATGATAGATGTTGGAATTATAGAATATGAGCACTAAGTCTCAAATGGAATGCCAAGTCTTATTTTGCGCATTTAAGGAAGAAATTAAACCTAAACAGCTGTTTAGCTGTTTATTTGTTGCATAGAAGCAACAATCCCAAAATTACAATGTTGCTTTTATCTTACTCATTTAAGAAATCGGTATTAAAATAAATAATCCCTTATTTTACGCCCGACTTTTAAAACGCATATCCGGAGAATTAAATGATTTACTTATCGCGAACAAGAACCACACTTATTATAATATTCGCGTCGCTGTTCATATCAAATCAAAACTTGAATGCCCAAACACTTGACGAAAAAATTAATGCTTTAATTTCGAAAATGACTCTTGAGGAGAAAGTGAAGCAGCTTCATCAAGAGGGTTCATTTAACACACAAGACAATACACGATTAAATATTCCGGGTTTTGTGATGGCAGATGGCCCACACGGAGTTCGTAATGGAATGGCAACTTCGTTTCCGGTGGGAATGGCAATAGCGGCTACGTGGGATATTGATGTTGCTTACCGAGTTGGTGAGGCTATGGGAAAAGAATTTCGTGGAAAGGGAATTCATCAAGCTCTTGGACCATGCTTAGATCTAACTCTTGATCCACGTAACGGGCGTTCACCAGAAAGCACAAGCGAAGACCCATTCTTAAACTCAAAAATAAACACAGCTTTTGTTCAAGGTATTCAATCAACACCGGCAATAGCTACCATAAAACATTTTTATACAGAATACAGGCAAGCCGGAAGAACTACGAACAACTATACACTTTCTCAGAGAAATCTGATGGAGCAGCATGGACTTCAGTTCAGAGAAGCGATTCAGAATGGCGGCGCGTTTAGTGTTATGAGTTCTTATAACTCTCTTAATGGAAAAAGTGCTGCTAAAAACTCAACTCTTCTTACTACAAATCTAAGAAACAAGTGGGGCTTTCCATTTTATGTTGTTAGTGATTGGAATTCAATTTACTCTAGTCCGGAAGAAGCATTAAAAGCCGGCTGCGAAATTGAAATGGGTTCTACGCTTTATCAAGATCCAACAACTGGAATTCTGAATCTAGTTAACACAGGTAAACTTGCTGTTAGTGTTGTTGATAATGCGGTTAAAAGAATATTACGTACTAAATATTTGTCGGGAATGATGGATTATTATCCTCAAGGAGATCCAAGCGATATAAACAGCACAGCTCATCAGTTGCTGGCGCTTGAGGCTGGAAAGAAAAGTATTGTGCTTCTTAAAAACCAAGACAACATTTTACCTTTGAATAAATCAACTGTATCTAAAATTGCAGTAATAGGACCTAACGCCGCCATTATGCAAACAGATGGCAGCGGCAGTAGCTGGGTTGATCCTTTCTATAAAGTTTCTCCGAAAGAAGGAATTGAAAATTATGTTGGTGCGGCAAAGGTTCTATATGCAAAAGGATGCGATATAAGTGGAACAAGTTATGCAAGCGATCTCAACACAGCGTTAACATATGCTAGTCAAGCTGATTATGTAATTTTCTTTGGCGGACTCGATCAGACGCAAGAAGGAGAAGGTTTTGATCGTGTTAATAATTCGATAGAATTACCTGGTAAACAAAAAGATTTGATTAAACTGCTTGCATCAGCGAATAAGAACATTATAGTTGTCTTAATTAGCGGAGGAAT
>JBHEKZ010000134.1:0-4446 GCA_041859025.1 Melioribacteraceae bacterium
CGTGGTATATCGTTAATAACCGCGGCAACACTCAATCTTTTTATATTACCGCTTCCTTGTACTACATTTTCTACGGTCTTACTTATTTCATAGTTCGTTACATTATTTTCATTTACTGCGGAAGTAGTATCGTTCTGCTGGCGGCCGTTGTTCGCAGTTTTAGCAACACCTTCACTTACAACTACTTGGGATTCCGGATCGAACTGTGTCATAGTTTTTTCAACTTGATCAAAATTCAAATCAGCAGTTACTTCAACCACTGCATTTCCAAATCCAAGTACATTATCCAAAATTGACTGAGCTTTCTGAATTAAATGCCCTTCTACTGATTTCTTAATTTCATACTGTTTAGCCGATGCAAATGCTAATGGCCCTTCTTCCGCATCGTTATTTAGTATTCTTCCTTTGGTATCGATTATAGAAACTTTTGCGGGCTGTAATCCTTCTACACTACCGCAGAGCAAATTAACCACCGCCTGAATATTTTCTTTTGACGGCGATAGATTGCTCTTTAGTTTTATAACAACTGATGCTGTCGGCTGCTTTTCTTCTTCTCTAAAAATTGTTTTTTTCGGCATAACAACATGAACTCTTGCCCAGGCAATTCCTTCCTGCTGCTGAATTGTACGCGCAATTTCTCCTTCCAACGCGCGCTTATAATTCAGGTTCTGCATGAACTCCGACATCCCCATTGTTGTCTTATCAAAAATTTCGTAGCCTATTACACCCGAGCTAGGAATTCCTTTTCCGGCAAGCGTTAAGCGTAACTCATAAACTTTTTCTCGCTGAACTTTTATTGTTTGTCCGTTATCATCAAGCTTGAATAGAATTTTTTGAGCATTCAAATGTTCCACAACTTTTCCCGCGTCCTCTTGAGAAAGACCGGAGTAAAGGGTTGAATAAGTCGGTTCATTTAGAATGAACATTAAAACAGCTAATAAGGCAACAGTTGTAACTATACCAACTCCAAGCATAATTTTTTGCTTTGGATTCAGTTTGCCTAATATTCCCGTTAAAGCTTGTAATGGATTCGTATTCATGTTAAATAGGTATCCTTGTTAATTCTTTGAACATATCAACTGCTTTGTTTCTTATTTCCATCAGCAGTTCAAGATTTGTTTTCGCCTTTTCGCCGGCAATCATTACTTCGTGAAGTTCTACACCTTTGCCGCCGACAAAATCCTGTACAGCGCTTTGAGAATCGAGCTGCGATTTATTTACATCCCCAATAAAACCGCTTAGTGTTTCTCCAAAACCTTCAACTCCGATAGAGTTTTTCTTGGCCGCCTGTTCAATCGGTTTTGGTATTAAACTTCCAAATCCTTCTATTTGCATTTTATCCTCTCCTATCAAAAAGTGAACCTACATGCACTCCCGAAACTTTTCCTTTTGCGTTGTACATCTGATAGCCAAGCACTTCATCCTGTTTAGTTGGATAAAGATCTGCGAAGAACTTTTTTTCTTCAGCCGAAATGCTTTCCGCTTTCTGCTTTTGAACTGCTTCTGTTCTCGCGGCCTGCGCTTTGAAGTATGCCGGTGAATAATTGCCGATATTATTTGTAGAAACTTTCATCTATTAGATCTCCATAGAATCTTTTGCCATTTGCTTGGCTGAGTTTAATGCCTGTAAGTTTGCTTCATAACTTCTTGATGCCGCTATCATATCCACCATTTCATTTATAACATTTACATTGGACATCTCAACGTAACCGTCTTTGTTTGCGTTTGGATGTTCCGGCATGTATACAATATCTCCCGGTTTAGTATCTATTTCCTCTTCCATTTTTACTTTACCCTGATCTGCGGAAATGCTTAATTCTTGCGGCGAATTCATCTTAACCATGTGGTTTGGATTGCTTGTATTAAGCTTAAATGCCTGTCCTTCAATCTCAAGATTGGAAGCAAAATTATTTTTTGCTTCTTCTACTTTAAGAGTTTTTCTTTTGTAAGGTTCACCATTTTCTGTGCGCACGTTATCGCTGTTGGCAATATTCTGCGCAATCACATCCATTTTCTTTCTTTGAATACTCATGCCGCGAGCGCTGTAGTTTAAGCCAAACAAGCTTCCGCCAATTTTCATATTCTTCCTCCGCCCCCCTTTATTACATTTTGAATACCTCTGTAGTAATCACCGACTTTCTTCGAAGCAAATTTGAAGCGAAGTGTATTTTCCGCCAACTCGCTCATCTCCCGTTCGATATTAACATTGTTGGAGCCCGAGGCCATATCTTCACTTTCGTCTGTTATATATTCAAATTTTCCATTTTCATCTGTAGAGCCGGGCATTGCCGTCATATGTTTGCTGTTGGAAATTTTCATCATAGAGTTAGAACTTTCATTCAGCACTTCTTTGAACACAACATCCTGACGCTTGTATCCTTCCGTTGCTATGTTGGAAATGTTTTTTGCTATAACACGGTTTTTTTCGGAACAGTAGTCTAAGAGATTTGATAAAAGTTTAACTGAGGATGCCATTTCAACCTTTTTAGCTTTTTGAAGACTGTTTCCAAATCAATGCCAGCAAAAAGATTGAATTTTGTGTGAAAAGCGGGTTCTTACATTTTAAGAGTGGCGAATAATAGCCAATTGATAAATCGTGCTCAGTTTAGAAGTTTTATCTTTTGTAAAGACTTGCCCCGCTTATACCGCGTTATTTGAGAGGCAAGTCTCTGCAATAATTTATGCCTGCCGTTTTATACTGTTGTCGCGCCCACTCCACTACAGATTTTTTACCAGCGCTACCTCTTTGTAGAGACGCAATTAATTGCGTCTCTACAAAACATTACAAACTACTAATTGCTGCCCGGTTTTTTTATTCTTCTACAGCCTTATGCGATCCGGCTTGCAAAGCTGCGCGCAGAATTTCTTACGAGGCAATTCCGCTTTGTATATTGTTTATATTTTTTTCTTTAGCAGTGCTTTATACAACGATAAAAGAAGAACTCAAATCTAATTTCATCAGCAATCATTTCTTTAACCACTGCATTAAAAATTGTGACGAAAACGATTAGTGAGTATGTTTACAATATTATTTTGAGATAATCTGATGTTTTCAAAAGCATAAATTTGGTTCAATTTATTTTTTCTTTTAATACACATTTCACATTCTCATTGGAGATTCAATGGTAAAATCCAGTTCCGAATTTTCTGACTCAAAAGTACACTTCAAAATTCTTGACGCATTACGCGGAATTGCAGCTATTGTAGTTGTTTTGTTTCATATGTTCGAGGTTTATTCTGGCGGAGATCACATCAAACAAATTATTAATCATGGATACCTGGCAGTAGATTTTTTCTTTTTGCTCTCCGGCTTTGTAATGGCGCATGCTTACGATGACCGTTGGGACAGAATGACAATAAAAGATTTTTTTAAACGCAGATTAATTCGTCTGCACCCAATGATAATCTTAGGAATGACAATAGGCGCGCTCTGTTTTTACTTAGGTGAATCCGCATACTTTCCTAAAATTGCAGATACATCTCTGCTGCAGCTTCTGTTTGTTACTATCATTGGCTACACTCTAATTCCTTTACCGCTTTCAATGGATATACGCGGGTGGAATGAAATGCATCCCCTTAATGGTCCTGCCTGGTCTCTGTTTCTTGAATACATTGCCAATATTTTACATGCCTTGGTATTACGCAAATTACCAAAGCTAATTCTTGGCGCTTTTGTATTTATTGCCGCAGTTCTATTAGTGCAGTATGCTGTAACCAGCCCAACCGGTGATATAATCGGCGGGTGGTCCGTAGAGCCGGAACAGTTAAGAATTGGCTTTACACGTCTGTTATTTCCCTATATGGCTGGCATGTTGCTGCGAAGAGTTACAAGTGTCATAAAGCTAAAGAACGCATTCTTATGGTCCAGCTTACTGCTTATACTTGTTCTTGCTTTTCCAAGAATAGGAGGTTACGAAAACCTTTGGGCAAACGGATTATATGATTCACTCTCTGTCATTATTATATTCCCTTTAATAGTTTATGTAGGCGCCAGCGGAGAAATTAAAAGTAAGTTTGTTGATACTATTTGTACTTTTTTAGGAGATATATCTTACCCGGTTTATATTTTGCATTTTCCATTTGCCTATGTTTACTACGCGTGGGTAACCAAGAATAATATTCCTATGGAACAAGGAATGGTTATAGGAATATTACTTTTGATTTTCTCGGTTGCTGTATCATACGCTTCATTAAAACTTTATGATGAACCCGTACGAAAATTCTTAGCTAAACGTTTTATGAAATAACTATAAACTCAGCCGCGCTATCTATTTTTCTGATTAATTGAATAGCCATTTTGATCTTACCGTAATGACAAATTCCAACCTCATCGTAGAGACGCAATTAATTGCGTCTCTACAAAATGTTCATATACTGTCGCGGTCCATTCCGCAACATAAACACCGCCTCTTCTCACCAACCTCCCTTTTTTCTTCGTTTTTGGCC
>JBHEKZ010000399.1:0-3565 GCA_041859025.1 Melioribacteraceae bacterium
GTACCGCAAGATGTAAGAGAAAGAAAGGGAAGTTTTTTTACTCCTCAAATTTGGGTTGAACTTTCGCAGAAATATTTATCTGATGCTTTGGGTGAAGATTGGCAAGATGAATACTATGTTTGGGATTGCGCCGCCGGTACGGGAAACTTGTTGACCGGACTTACAAACAAGTATAATATTTGGGCTTCTACATTAGATAAACAAGATGTTGAAGTAATGCACGACCGTATTAAAAACGGTGCAAACTTATTAGATGAACATGTTTTCCAATTTGATTTTCTGAATGACGATTTCAGCAAATTACCTAAGTCGCTACAAGATATAATTAACAACCCTCGTAAACGTAAGAAGCTAATAATATACATTAATCCACCTTATGCAGAAGCTACTAGTTATGGTTTAAAAAGCAAACAAGGTGTTAGCTCAAATACTAAAGTTTATGAAAAATACAAAGACCTCATTGGCAGCGCAATTAATGAACTGTTTGTTCAATTCTTTATTAGAATTTATAAAGAACTCCCAGATTGTAAACTAGCTTCCTTCAGCAAAATTAAATTCATTAATTCTCAGAATTTTGAAAAATTCCGAAATAATTTCAAATCCGAAAAACTGCTTGGCTTTGTTTGCCGTGCAAGCACATTTGACAATGTAAAAGGTGAATTCCCAATTGGATTCATAATTTGGGATTTATCTTCCCAAAAAGAAATTTCGAACACTGCTCTTGACATTATACAAGCAGATAATTCGCTGACTGGTTGTTGGATGGATGGAACAAAAACGTTCTATACTTCGAAAAAGGGGAGGTATATTATAGATTGGCTGAGGAAATATTTTGATAAGAAAGAGGAAAGAATAGGTTATCTAAGAATACAGGGCACGGATGTTCAACAAAATAGAACAATATTTATTACGGTCAAACCATCAGATAGTGATTTTAGGGAATCAAAAGTTACTGAGATAACTCAGAACAACTTAATTCAAATATCAATTTATTTTACTCTTCGTAATATTATTGAAGGCGATTGGTTAAACGACAGAGATCAGTACTTATATCCACGTAACAATTGGGAATCAGACAAGGAATTTCAAAACAATTGTTTAATGTATGCTTTATTTACAAACAACATTCAATCAAAATTTGGCACAAATCATTGGATACCATTTACAGAAAAAGAAGTTAATGCCAGAGAAAAATTTGAAAGCAATTTTATGAGCAAGTTCATTAGCGGCAAGCTGAAACCGGAAACAAGTGGTGATTTATTCGGCTCTCAAACTCAACAGACAACACCGCTTGTATTTTCAGCAGAAGCTGCAGAAGTAATGAATGCCGGGCGAGAACTTTGGAAATACTATCACAAACAATCAAATTGTAACGTAAACGCTTCTCTATATGACATAAGAGAACATTTTCAAGGTAGAAATGAGAAGGGTAAAATGAACAGCAAAAGTGATGATGAAAATTATATGAAGCTAATCAGAAATTTGAGAGAAAAACTAAGTTTGCTTGCAGAAAAAATTGAACCCAAAGTTTATGAATACGAATTTTTAAAACGATGAAAGAGCAACAAAATAGAACGCTGTAAAATTATGAGTAAAGCAAAAATATCTATACGCTTTTTTAACGACCGCGAAGTGCGCGCTGTTTGGGACGAGCAAAACTCCAAGTGGTGGTTTAGTGTATTGGATATTGTAGCAGTACTTACCGATCAAGATGATTACACAAAAACCCGCAACTACTGGAAATATCTTAAAGCCAAATTAAAAAAAGAAAACAGTGAGTTGGTTAGCGCCACTACCCAACTGAAACTTTCGGCTAATGACGGGAAACGATATTTGACTGATATGCTGGATTACACGGGCATTATTGCGTTAGGCAAAACATTCCCCGGAACAAAGGCGAACCGGTTTATAGATTGGTTTACATTTGGCGATGAAAGTATTGATGGGAAAAGTAAAACAAAAGCGTATGCACTATTTGAAAGTTCCTTTATCAACAGCATAGAAGTTGGTACAACAAAAGGCTTGCAGCAAATACATGCTTATTTGTTCGGCGGATTGTATGATTTTGCTGGACAAATTCGGCAAAAAAATATTTCAAAAGGTGGTTTTCAATTTGCGGCATCCCGCTTTTTGAGCAACACACTAAAGCAAATAGAATCAATGCCCGAAACTACATTCGACGAAATTGTTAACAAATATGTAGAAATAAACATTGCTCACCCTTTTATGGAGGGCAACGGCAGAAGTGCAAGAATATGGTTGGATTTGATTCTTAAAAAGCGCCTCAAAAAATGTGTGGATTGGAGTAAAATTAGCAAGCATGATTATATGAAAGCAATGATGTTAAGTCCGCAAAAAAGTAGTCTTCTAAAAAATCTTTTGAAGAGTGCGCTTACCAACAAAATAAACGACCGTGAAATGTTTATGAAAGGAATTGACTACTCTTACTATTACGAAGAAAACGAATAGAGAAAAACTGTTAAAGGCGGCAACACACAAAACATTAAAAGCGAAACGCCTCCGGTCTGGCGTATTGATAGGCAATCACAAAATTGCTCATTTGTGAAAAAGCCTCACAATTTCGTGAGCTCCCAAACCGTAATTCCAAAACATTTACATTTCTTACACACTCTACCGTTTTAATTCTTATCGGAACAAATAAGTAAGTAGTCCGTCAGAATAGGACATCAAAACTTTTTTGTTTGAACTTCACAATCTATCTGTTAATTTAAAGCAACAAGTCCGCCTAAAACGCGGAAGAAAGGCAAGCTAGAATGAATAAGATATTCAAGATCATTCTATATATAGTCGGGGGAATCGCAGCAATAGTTGCAGTATTTCTGATCTACTTCAATGTATCGTATCCAAAAGTAGATCCGCCATCCAACGAAAAAGTTGAGATCACACCGGCAAGATTAGCACGCGGAAAATATTTAGCTAATCACGTTACTGTTTGTATGGACTGTCACTCCTCACGCGACTGGAATAAACTTTCCGGACCAATTATGCCCGGAACACTTGGTAAGGGTGGTGAAAAGTTTGGGGAAGAAATTGGTTTTCCCGGAACTCTTTACGCAAAAAATATTACTCCGGCTTCAATTGGTGATTGGAGCGACGGCGAGTTAATGCGCGCAATTACAAACGGAGTTAATAAGAAGGGAAGCGCATTTTTTCCTTTGATGCCTTACCTCTCTTACAATCATTTAACTAGAGAAGATTTGTATTCTCTGGTAGCGTATGTTCGTTCACTTACTTCAATTAAACACGAAGTGCCGGAAGGCTCGCTTAATTTTCCTCTTAACTTAATTGTAAAAACGATGCCGCCGAAATCATATAATCCATCTCCGGAACCGGACAAGAATAATCCAGCTAAGTATGGAGAATATCTTGTAAAAATTTCCGGATGCTTCGACTGCCACACCGAATCGGTTAAGGGAGAATACAAAATGGAAAAAGCGTTTGGAGGCGGTGCTGAATTTAATTTTCCGGCCGGAATTGTTCGCTCTGCAAACATTACTCCGGAAGAAGTAAGCGGTATTGGAAAGTGGAGTAAAGAACAATTCGT
>JBHEKZ010000444.1:0-6510 GCA_041859025.1 Melioribacteraceae bacterium
CCCAGACAAAAACATTTCGTGAATACTTAAGAGAAAAAGTTATTGCCTTGGCTAACGAAGAACTAAATGGTAAGCTTAACATTGAAAGGATTGATGGAACATTACTTACTTCAATCTATCTCCGCAACACTTCAATAGTTGTAGATAATGATACTCTACTTTTAGCAAGAAATGTTGAAGTCAAAACCAGCCCGGTTCAACTGTTGTTAAAGAAAATTCACATTAGAAAAGTCTTACTGCAAGATGTTAATATCAATATGCTTCAAGACGGCGATGGAAAATGGAATTACGAAAAACTCGTAAAACCCACACCGGAGGATACAAGCAAATCCACTTTCTCATTTGTTATTCAAGCTCCTGATATCGAGCTGAAAAATATTTCTTTGACAAGACAAACTTTTGCTAATCGCGGATCCAAGCAGATTTATAAAACTCTTAATGCCGAAGACCTATACATAAAGGAACTTAACTTTCAAGCTGAAGCGTTTGCAGATATTGAAAACCAGAACTACTTGCTCATTTTGAAAGAGCTATCATTCAAGCCTAATCTTACAAGATTTAATTTGCGTTACATCTCTGGCGAGTTTGCTATTACGAAAGATTTTGCGAGTGTGAATAAATTTTATTTTTTGACAGATAGCAGCGAAGTAAAAATAAATGCCCGCGTTGACAGTCTGAATTTGTTTGGCGGTGCCGATCTTCGAGATTTTAGAGATTATCCTGTTACCATAGACGCGAAAGCTTCTCCATTTAACTTTGATGATCTTTCTTCTTTCTTCGATGCAACAGAAATACTCAAAGGTCGCCCGGAGTTTGAACTAAGAGCAAGAGGCAAATTTGGTGCATTCAATATCGACAGAGCTAAGCTTGATTACAGAGACACTCATTTCGATTTCAGTGGACAAGTCTTAAATCTCAACGTTCCCTCCAAGTTATATATAAAGGCAAACATTGTTAATACAGATATTAATTACAAAGATATTAATCTCCTATTGCCAAATCTGAAACTGCCCGAATATGCTAAAATGATTTTGACTGATGTTAATGTTGAATATGAAGGCGAGCCAACAAACTTCAAAACAAAATTTGCCGGCAACGTTGATGATGGCAGAATTGAAGGCGAAGGGACAATGAATGTCGCTGCTGAGCCGATGACTTACGATATAAAATTCGCTTCGGAGAATCTAAATCTGGCGGCGTTGGTGGGTTATCCAACAAAATTAAATGTAAAGGGAAACATCTCCGGGCAAGGCACTTCGCCAATGGACTTGGCTGCCGATCTCAAACTTAATCTTTACAATACCGCAGTAAACAATATCACAATTGATCGGTTAGATATCGAATCTCATGCAAAGAACCGTGAGATTAGCCTATCAATTACTGCCGATGCCGAGAAAGCAAAATCGATAATAACCGGCTCATTAGTTTATGATAAAGATACAATTCCAAGTTATAGCTTCATAGGCGATGTAAAAAATTTAAATCTCGGCCGGTTTATGGATGATGATAAATACCGGAGCGAAATGAACTTATACTTTAGCCTGGAAGGCAAAAGCATTAATCCGGATGATCTCAACGCTACATTCTCATTTGGAATTGATTCTTCCTATTTTCAAGATAAGTGGATTAACTCCTCTATCGTAGAAGCAAAAATCAAAAAGGATTCTTTAAATCGCGAAATCTTTCTGTCATCTGATTTTGTCGACTTCAAAATTAACGGGCAGTTTCCTCTTTCCAAAGCCATCGATTTGATAGTCTATGAATCTAAAACAATTACAGATATAATTTCTAATAAATTAAAGGAGCTCAACCCTCTTTCAGTTGTAAATGCCCCGGCTATTCAGGATACAATTGCAGCACCCGTTCCCGATGTTATTAACGAAGAATTAAAATTTAACTACGAATTTAAGTTCAAGGATTTTGAGCTTGTTGCGTTACTTATGGGCAATGAACAGCTGACAATTAAGGGAAGCGGAAGTGGAAGTTTTACCAATAAGACCCCTAACTTTTCCGTTTCGGCCGAACTCGATTTGGAACAGCTTGTAATGATGGAAAAGAATACTACTATTTACCTTTCCGATTTTATTGCCGATTTCAATTTTACAAGGGACAATCGCTCAAGTTCTTTCGATCAGTTATTTGGTTCTGCCTCAATCTCCGGCAAAAGGCTTTATACCGGCAGCAATATCAAAGCTTTAAATGCAGATATAGTTTTTAACGGAAGCAAATTGATCTTCAGTGCTTCTGCTAACTACGAGGATATGATTATTGCCGAAGGTGAAGGAATTATATTAATGACTCCGAATGAGCAACAATTTAAAATCAGCAGCATGAATGTGAACTATGACGGCATTGAATGGACAAATAAAGACACAATAAATGCCAACTTTAATCCAAACTACTTTAAAATTGTGGATTGTAAAGTTCAGCATGATACTTCCCTTCTTTCAGCAAGCGGAATTATTCAAAGCACCGGAGATCAGTCATTAGCAGTAATCGGAACAAAACTTTCGGGAGATATTCTTGAACGATACGCCTTCAACTTAAAAAATACCGGGCTTATAGCCAATGGTTCTTTGCAAGGAAAGATTGAAGGAAAATTTGCTAACCCGCTTATTGATTTTACATTCAATGCTAGAGACCTCGAATTGAATAATAATAAGCTCGGCAATATCAAAGGGTATATGAAATACGCCAACAAAAAGATGGTTACAAATTTTGCTTTCTTGGATGCAAAGTCAAATGAGCAGAAACCACTTTTCCTTTTTGATGGAATTTTTGCAATCGATTTAAGCTTTAGTTCTGTAAAAGAAAGATTTTTACGCAACGAACCGTTCAGTATGAAATTTACTTCCGACAAATTTAATTTGAATCAGCTTGGAAGAATTATACCGGGAGTTGTTGATCAAGAAGGAATACTGCAAGCGGATGTAAATATCAGCGGGACATTTGCTAATCCGATTTACTCCGGATATGTAAATCTTACAGATACATATTTTACTTCCACGTTTAACAATCTCAGATACAAATGCGGCGGCAAATTAAAATTCGAGAAAAAAGGATTTATGGTTGATAGCCTAGTTCTTGCCAATGCCGGGGGTACGAAATATCCTGGTGAGATTAGAGGACTAGGTTCAATTCTTTTTGACGGCTTTTCAATGAAAGACGTAAACCTTCGCTTCTTTGGTGATATAGCTATTATGAGTCCTCAGACTCAAGCCATCAGCCCATTCTTTTATGGCGATCTACAAATTGGAACTGACGGCGATTGGCTACTTACAAACAAAGGAAACAAGTTCTATTTTAAAGGTAACATGCTGATGAAAAAAACCGATCTGGTTTATACGACCGGTCGCGATGAAGCAGTAAATGCAAATAAAAATTTGAATATCGAATTCGTAGTTGATTCAACAAAAATTGATAAAGAATTAATCCGTTTCCAAAACATCCTCGCAAAAGAAAAAGCTTTGCAGCAGCAAATTGCCGAGTCCGGTGAAAAGAAATTTGATTTTGACTATGAAATCGGATTGACCTCCGGACAGGATGCGAGATTAACTTTTATTTTGGGTCAAGCGCTCAATCAAAAACTTATTGTTGAAATGCGAGGCGGAATGAAGTTTGAAAGCATTGCTAACGCTTACAGAGCGCAGGGATCTTTCGAGCTTCTTAATGGTTCACGCTTGGAATTCTTCAAAACATTTGACGCTGTTGGATTACTTCGTTTTGAAAGTGATGTAACCAATCCTTACCTTGATATTACCGCTACTTATTCCTCCGATTATATAAGTCCAAGAGATGAAACTCAAACACCTCAAGAAGTTGCGGTAAAAATTAAAATCAAAGGCCCGTTAAGCGAGCTAGGAAAGAATCTTGCCAGCGACCAAAACGCGCTAAGCGTTTACGTCGGCGCTAGAAATATTCAAAATAACGTAAGAGATACACGCTACGATTACGCCGATGCGTTTTCATTTATAATTATGGGCAAGTTCAAAGATGATTTAACAGCACAAGATAAAGCTGTTGTTGCCGGAGAAACACAAAACGCAATTGGAAGTACCGCAACTTCATTTCTCGGTACTGTACTTACAAGTTTCGTAAACTCTGCTGTTGGCGATTTGATTAACAATATTTCAATAAGTTCTTCCGGAGAAAAAACAAAGTTTAGCCTTTCCGGCAGATACGATAATTTCAGTTATTCATTAGGCGGAACCACAGAAACTTTCTCGAATCCGAGTAATGCAAATTTAATGTTGGAATACAGATTCTATCCAACAAATCTTAAAGCGCGTTTCGAAAGAAAAGACCCTATAATAAAAACATACGGTCTTGATAATAAAATTCTTGAAATGGCACTTAAATATAAATTCGAGTTCTAATGAAAAAAGAATTGAAAGCCTTGTTTACTAAAAACCCCGGCATGAATATTAAGGCTAAAGAAATTGCAAAAAAGCTTGCCTTAACTGACGAATATGCATACGCAGAATTAAAGCATTTCCTGTTCAAACTGACTGAGGAAGGTTTTTTGGAAAGACAAGGCAAGCGTTATCAACTTGTTCGTGCCGCATCTGAAAAATTAATCGGCACTTTGCAAGTTGTTAAGGATGGAGATTTTGGCTTTGTTACTCTTAAGGAGGGAAATCTCAAGGATGTATTTATTGCCGGAAAGAACTTAAATACTTCGCTTGACGGAGACATAGTAGAAGTTGAGCTTACAGATACAAAACGGGGCAAAAACATTGAAGGAAAGATTGTTAATCTTGTTGAACGAGGAAGAAAAGAAATTATTGGGACACTCAAGAAAAACAAATCCACATTCTTCCTAACCGCTGACGATGATAAAATTCATCGCGAGATTTACATTGACAGCACTAATCTCCACGGCGCAAAGGTTGGCGATAAAGTTGCCGTAACTAATATAGTCTGGAAAACAAAGAGTTTGAATCCGGAAGGTATTGTAAAAGAAGTGCTTGGAAAATCCGGCAGTTACGACGCTGAAATAGCCTCCATAGCGCGAGAGTTTAATATTGATTATAAGTTCTCCAAATCTGTCCTGAAAGAAGCAGAAGAGATTAGCAGTACCATTCCGGAATCTGAAATTAAAAAAAGAACTGACCTTCGGAAAACGACAATAATTACAATTGATCCGGAAGATGCAAAAGATTATGACGATGCTATTTCCGTGGAAATTCTTGAAAATGGTAACTACAGAGTAGGAATCCACATTGCGGATGTAAGCCATTATGTTCAGCCGGGAACTTCAATTTATGAAGAAGCGTTAAATCGTGGTACTAGCGTTTACCTTGTTGGTAAAGTTATCCCGATGCTTCCGGAAAATCTTTCCAACAAGATTTGTTCACTGGTACCAAATGAAGACCGCTTAACATATTCCGTCTTTGTTGAATTGACAAAGCTTGCTAAAGTGGTTGACTATCAAATTGAGAAGTCTGTAATAAATAGCAAAAGAAGATTTACGTACGAAGAGGTTCAAGAAATTATTGAGACCGGCATTGGCGATTTTTCTTATGAGATCACGCTTTTAAATAAAATCTCTAAAACTCTTCGTGCAAAAAGGATGAAAAAAGGAAGTATAAACTTTTTCTCTCCAGAGGTTGTCTTTAAGTTGGATAAAAACGGAAATCCGGTTGAAATTAAAATCAAGGAGGTTCGCGAAAGCCATAATCTGATTGAAGAGCTCATGCTCCTTGCTAATCAAATTGTAGCCGAACATGTGCAGCCTAAACAGAACAAAATTATTGTTCCATTTGTTTATAGAATACACGATTTACCGGATAAAGAAAAAATTACAGAGTTTGCAAGATTTGTCCGCTCGCTTGGTTATCATTTCGATCCAAATGCGGCAAACAAATCAAAACAATTCCAAGCTTTGTTGGATGAAGTAAAAGGCTCCGAAGAAGAGGCAGTAGTAAATGAAATTGCAATTCGTTCTATGGCTAAAGCAATTTACTCAACCGGAAATATTGGGCATTACGGGTTAGGATTTAAGTATTACACTCACTTCACTTCCCCGATTCGAAGATTCCCGGATTTGATTGTGCATCTTTTAATTCACAATTATATTGTGAAAAATTCGGAGAAAAATTTATCTCTGGAAGAATTGGAAGATATTTGTAATCATGCATCGGCAAAAGAACGAAGTGCAGTTAGCGCCGAAAGGCAGTCTGTAAAAATTAAACAGCTGGAATTCTTAAAAGGTAAAGTTGGCGAAGTGTTCCATGCTGTTATTTCAGGAATAATGCACTTCGGAATTTTTGTTGAATTGAGTTCAACTTTAGCTGAAGGATTAATAAAGTTTAGAGATCTTCAGGATGATTACTATTCCTTTGACGAAAAGAATTACTGCATAGTTGGCAAACGGTACAAAAAGCGGTACAGACTTGGAGACAAAGTAAACGTTCAACTTATACGCGTTGATGAAGAACGCAGAGAAATAGATTTCGTTTTAACAGATTAACCACCTAGAAGGCGGTAGCTATGAAAAAATATATTTTG
>JBHEKZ010000145.1:0-2653 GCA_041859025.1 Melioribacteraceae bacterium
TCGATAATTATGCTGCGCCAAAAGAGATAATGAACAATGCCAAAACTGGCTTATATTATTTAGTCGAAAACGGAACAAAATCTATTGGCAAGACCAAAAAACTTGAAATACAATATTTTGATGATTACCAAGCAGCAAGCAACAAATTAACTAAGTCTGTCACAATAAAAGCGCCAGAAGTAGTAAACCCTAATCTAAAGCCTCCGGAAACTGTGAAGATTGAACATATAACTGGTGGAAATATTCGTGTCAGTTGGACAGATAGATCTGGTGTAGCAAAAGGTTTCATTATTTACCGCACGACCAATAAAGTTGGAAAAGTATCGGCTTCTTACGTTTTACTTGATGAAGATATCATTGGAATTGTTCCAGCTGAGCAACTTGCATTCGTTGATAAAACAACTGAGGAAGGTTTTACCTATTCATATCGCATAGCATCTTACAATGAAACTGGTCTATCTGATCTATCAACCCAAGCACCCGTTGTAGTGAATAGTGTTATTAAACCTCCTACAAATCTTGCATTCAAGCTGATTGCATATAATACAATTCAGCTTAGCTGGGAAGACAACTCTGAAGTTGAAGAAGGATTTGTGTTGGAGGCTAAGCACGATACAAGTTCTGTATTCAAAGAAGTAATTAAACTGAACAAGAACTTGACTTCGTTTAATGTCTATAATTTTATTTATAACAGAAATTATCGCTTCAGATTGAAAGCCTTCAACAGTAATACAACTTCGGATGAAAGCAACGTATTAGAAATAAAACTACAGCCAACGGATGCAGAAGAGCTTGGATTTCTGCCAACTGAATTCGCTTTGTATCAGAATTATCCCAATCCTTTTAATCCAAGCACTACTATAAATTATCATTTGCCTACTGCAAGCCAAGTATCAATAAAAGTATATGATATGCTAGGTAGAGAAGTTGCAGTGTTGATTAATGATTACCAAAACCCGGGTTTGTATTCCATTGAGATGAATTCTAAGTATTATAATCTTGGAAGCGGTATGTATTTCTATCAGATAAAAGCCGGAGCTTTTACGGAAACGAAAAAGATGATTCTGCTTAAATAGCTATTTTAGTTTACAAGAAAGGCTGCTAATGTAGCCTTTCTTATTTCTTCCATCACCATGGTACTTGCAACCAATCGTAAAATAAAAAACAGTTGCCTATAGTCTCACTGCTTATTTAAGCCGCGTTTTCTTATTTTTGCCATAGTAATTAAAAATCATCTGGATATTATGGAAGAGACAAAAGACACAAACGAGAATCCGGTAGAACGGAAACCTAAAAATTTCATTTACGAAATTATTGATGAAGATATCAAAACCGGAAAGTGGGGCGGAAAGGTACACACACGTTTCCCTCCGGAACCAAACGGTTATCTTCATATTGGACATGCAAAATCGATCTGTCTTAACTATGGCATAGCTAGAGATTACATTGGCAAATTCAATCTTAGGTTTGATGACACAAACCCGGAAAAAGAAGAACAAGAATATGTTGATTCAATTGTAGCAGATGTGAAATGGCTCGGTGGCGATTTTGAAGATCGAATTCTGTATGCATCCGATTATTATGAGCAAATGTATGACTGGGCTGTGGAGTTAATCAAGAAGGGTAAGGCTTATGTTTGCGATTTGAATGGAGATGAAATCCGTGCTACACGCGGAACGTTGACGGAACCGGGAAAAGACAGTCCTTACAGAAATAGAACTGTTGAAGAAAATTTGGATTTGTTCGAACGTATGCGCAAAGGGGAGTTTGAGAATGGAACAAAAACCTTACGCGCGAAAATTGATATGGCTTCTCCAAACTTTAATATGCGCGACCCTATAATGTACCGCGTTGTTCACGCAGAGCATCATAGGCAAGGAAATAACTGGTGCATTTATCCAACTTATGATTGGGCTCACGGAAACGAAGATTCGCTTGAAGGTATTACACATTCTATTTGTACTCTTGAGTTTGAAAACCATAGACCACTTTACGATTGGTTCTTGGATTCTCTCGGCATACACCATCCGCAGCAGATAGAATTTGCAAGACTGAATTTAAGTTATACCGTAATGAGTAAACGAAAACTGCTTCAGCTAGTAAAAGAAAAATATGTTGATGATTGGGACGATCCGCGAATGCCTACAATTTCGGGTTACAGAAGAAGAGGTTACACACCGGAAGCAATCCGAAATTTTGCCGAAATCATTGGCGTTGCCAAACGTGATGCGCTAACAGATATTTCTTTGTTGGAATTTGCTATCAGAGACGATCTAAACAAAAACGCTCAGCGGGTAATGGCTGTACTTAAACCTCTCAAAGTGGTAATAACGAATTACGATGGCGAAGAGAGTTTAGATACAGTAAATAATCCGGAAAAACCGGAAGCCGGCACACGTGTAGTTCCTTTCTCGAGTGAAATTTATATTGATGAAAATGATTTTATGGAAAACCCTCCGAAAGGATTTCACCGTCTTGTACCGGGCGGAGAAGTAAGATTGCGCTACGCATACATAATCAAATGTGAAGAAGTAATTAAAGATGATTCGGGTAAAATTGTTGAGCTTCGCTGCACTTATGATAAAGATACTAAGAGCGGAAGCGGAGCAAGTACAAAAAAAGTTAAGGGTGTTATTCACTGGGTTTCTGCTAA
>JBHEKZ010000313.1:0-2674 GCA_041859025.1 Melioribacteraceae bacterium
CAATGCTCAAGCTTTTCTGGATGCAGCAGAAAAAATGCCTGCTGATTATGAAGGTCTGGTTAGAATCGTAAAACCTGTTCTTAAAGAAGTTGATGCTTTTCATCAAGAACTTTATATGATGTATCACTACTATTCGCCAAATTTTGAATTGGAGAAAATCAAAACATCCGCAGCAGAGTTAAAGGCGAAAATGGATGCAATGATGAGCGCAAAACTGAGCAAACGTTTAGAGCCACGACAAGAAAAATTTGATGCGGCTAGAAAAGGATTGATGGAAGCAGTTGTTAATTTGAATGAAGTTGTTGCAAAGAGTAGAGATAAAAAAGCAATAACAGATGCTGTTGACGGCATGCATACAAAGTATGCTGAACTAGAAAAAGTATTTGATTAATTTATGCGAAAAGAGGCTCGTTTAACGAGCCTCTTTTTTAATTACTGCAAGAATCATTCTCACAACCGCAATGTTTACCGGTTTTAACTTTTTCAAACGCTTCTTTTCCTTCATTAAAAGAAAAATAAGCGATTGCTAAAGCTCCTATAGAATCAATTCCTCCGAAGCCGGTTAATTCAAAACCAATACTTGAAGCTAACAGCGCAATAGATAAGTAAAGGCAAGTCTTCGTACAATTGGCGTCGGCAATTAAAGCTGCTGAGTTAAGTTCTTTTCCGACTTTAAGCTTGTATTTGATTAAGACCGACATTGTTACAATCGAAATAGCTGAAATTACAATTCCCCAGAAAGTTGTATCTGGTTTATGGTTAGTAATAAAATTGTAAACCGAGGAAACGATTAGTCCGGCAGCAAGAATATAGAACCCTGTTCCGGTAATTTTTAGCGCAGTTTTTTCAAACTCATCACGGTTCTCGTTCCCATTCATTCTTAATCGGTGCAGCATATGCCAGATTCCGATGCCCGAAGAAACTTCTACAAATGAATCTACTCCGAAGCCGAATAGAGAAAGTGTGTCATCCGAATAGCCGAATGCAACTGAAACTATCCCTTCTGCGATATTATAAAAAATTGTTACCAGTGCAAGTATGTTTGCCAGGCGCAACATACTTGCTTGATTTGAAATTACTTTTTGGTCTGTCAATTAAATCCTTTCATTAGGAGGCATTGTAAGATGGCGCTGAAAGCAAAGCTCCAAATCCAACAGTAAAAAGATAAATAAAAAAGATTATGTACAACACAGTTAGAACTAGTCCGATTATTATCAAAATTTTGATTATTCGGAAAAATTTTCCTTGTAGTTCAAATCCTTGTTTTAGAGAAGCCGCGTTATTAGTCGTTTTATAAATTGAAAATTGATCAGCCGCTTCACGAATTCTCAGTCCAATTATAATAGTAGGAACGCCAATAAGTGCGCCGATAATTGTTAAGCAAGTAAGCACTCCATAAATGATTGTAAACAAACCGACAAAGCGCATATCGGAGGTCATTTTATCAAAAATATATTGAAATTGACTTGGCGGCTTAATGTTTTGTGTCGGTTCTGAACTGATATTTAAATCATCAAATTGTTCCATGCAACAACCTCCATTAGTTGATGTGGAGCTGAAGGGAAACTCCACACATTAATAAATTATTCGTTTTTAGCCTATATTCGCCATTATTTTTAATGCTGTGCCCAAATTGGGCCCAAAAACATTATTCTTAGAATTTTGCCTTGCTAAAGAGCTTGTCCAAAACACGAATTTCTTCGTGGTGATTTTCTGGTTTGATATGAGCATATACAGTTGTTTCGCTTATTGATGAATGCCCTAGTAGTTTTTGCACAATTTCAATTCTTACATTATTCTGGACTAATTGTGTCGCAAAGGTATGTCTAAATTTATGTAAGTTAATTTTTCCTCTTATACCAGCAAGCTTTCCGATCTTATTACATACATAATATAATCTTCTTTCTCGCAATCGCATTCCCTTTACAGAACAAATAGGAATCGGTTGAGAATGCTTGTGCGCTGATATTTCGGAGAAGAGTTTCACCATTGCATCGTCCATAGGAATAGAACGGATAGAGCAGTATGTCTTTGTTTGAAAATCTTCCTTGGGTTGAACATAAATTAATTTTTTCTCAAGGTCAATATCGTTCCAAGTAAGACTCGCCAACTCTTCAAACCTCATTCCCGTATGTAGTAGTACTAGGAATGCATACCGAATTGATTTATCCATTTGTTGTTGAAAGAATAACCTTATTTCTTCTTGGGAATAATATTCTGGCGGTTGTTTCTCAACTCTCAAATTTGAAATGCCAAGCATTGGATTTCTTTCGAGGCGCTCCATTGTGACTAGGTTATTAAAGAACGCACGCGTTACTCTGAGATAATAATTAACTGTACGTGGTTTTGGTTTAAGATTTCGATTTGTGCTGCCCTTAGGATCCTTTTTAGTTTTTGTTAATTCCTTATATAGAATTTCGGAATGCTCTGAAGTAAATTCATCGATGTAGCTAATCTGGAATACTTTGCAAAAAATTTTGAATTGCTTAACGAAGTTGCCATACCTGGTTACAGTTTTTGTTCTCAAGTCGGACTTAGTTAAATAGAATGAATCAATAGCTTCTTCCATAGAATAGCGAACCTTTTTAAGCTTGTTGTTAACAAGCATATTTTCGTGTTTTACTGATTCAATTTTACTGATATATGCGTCGGCTTCCGTTTTCCTTAGAAACGT
>JBHEKZ010000097.1:0-3788 GCA_041859025.1 Melioribacteraceae bacterium
TTATCCGGGAGCCCGGTTACCCGTTCACTTATTTTTGGAACGTTTCTCTTTAGATGCCCATCCATAACCTCATATTCGCTGGTCGAATCGAAAGGAGGCTGGCCAACAATCATCTCATAAATTGTGCATCCGATAGAATAAATGTCGCTTCTATTGGTAACATCATGCCCGCGGATTTGCTCAGGACTCATATAATAAACCGTTCCAATTTTGGAGCCGGTTTTGGTCATATTATTATCCATCAAAGATTTCGAAATACCGAAATCCATTATCTTGGTAATACCATCTTTATTAAGAATAATATTTGATGGCTTTATATCTCTATGAATAAAACCTCTTTGGTGAGCATATCCAATTCCTTGCAATAGATGTTTTAGTATATAAATAACATCTTGCAGATTAAATCTGCCTTGCCGGTCAATTACTTTTTCAAGACTTTCCCCTTCTACATACTCCATAACAATTCCAAGCAAATTGGAGTACTCTATAAAACCATAAACACCAACTATATTAGGATGAGTAAGCTTTGCTTGGTTTTTAGCTTCTCGCTTAAAACGCTCTACAAAACGCTCTTTATCAATAACAGACGAACTGAGAAGTTTAATGGCCACATATCGGTCAAGTCTGGTATCGTATGCTTTATACACGATTCCCATTCCGCCCTTACCGAGTACGGAAACCACTCTAAAGTTATCAATTACTTTCCCGATCAAATTTTCCATAAAAGGTATCGCAAAATTTTATTGCAATATAATAAATTCTGATTGTCTAAGAATTACTTGAAGAATATCTGTTCACTTTTCTTTGATATTATGGAAACAATAACTAATTTTGCGAGCCAAAAAGCGAGAGTGGCGGAATTGGCAGACGCGCTAGACTTAGGATCTAGTACCCAAAAGGTGTGGGGGTTCGAGTCCCCCCTCTTGCACTAATCTTAATTGTTTCATTATAACCGAGGAATATTTGGAAGTAAAAGTAACCCAACCTAGTGCCGATCAACAAGAAGTTGAAATATCCTTAACCTACGCAGAAATCCAACCCGAAATTCAGAACGCCTACAAAGAAGAAGCCAAGAAACTTACTATTGACGGTTTTAGAAAAGGTAAAGCTCCGATGGGTATGATTAAGAAGCTTTACGGCGAAGCGATTGAATACAAGGCAAGCGAAGACATTTCTTCTAAGAAATTTTGGGATGCCGTTGACCAGGAAGGTTTGAAACCTATCAGCACACCTCAGTTGCTGGATATTGATTTTGCTATTGGAGAAAAACTTACTTTTAAAGTTAGATACGAAGTAAAACCTAAAATTGAAGTAAAAGACTATACTGGAATTGAAGTAGAGAAACCGGTCTTCAAATTTGAAGCCGCTGATGTTGAAAAAGAAATTGATTTTATGATGAAACCGCATGTAAAATATGAAGAAGTTGAAGTTGTATCAGATTTGAACCATAAAATTACTGTCGATTTACAAAGAATGGATGACAAAGGCTTACCGATGGAAGGTTCGAGAAGCGAGAACATTCAAATCGATTTGAGCGATGAAAAAGTAAATCCGCAGATCAAAGAAAACGCGCTGAATAAAAAAGTCGGTGAAGAATTTGAGTTCGTGTTTACTGATGAACATCATCACGGCGAAGAATTACATAAAGAAGAATTCAGATACAGTGCTGACTTAATAAAAGTTGAAAAGCTTGTTAAGCCGGAAATGACTGAGGATTTGATAAAAAAGGTCTCCAAGAATAAAGCTACAACTCTTGATGAGTTAAAATCGCAACTAGAAAAGAATTTTGAAGAGTATTACACAAAACAGACGGAAGAAATTGTTACTAATAGCTTATTAGATAAGGTAGTTAAGAATAACGATTTTACAGCTCCTCAAGGCTACGTTAATACTTTGCATAAAAGGATGGTTGATGCTGAAAGAGAAAATGCAAAACGTTACAAAGCTCCAAACTTTGATGAAGCCGCAGTTGCTGAATATTTTAAGCCGCGCGCTGAGTGGAATGCCAAGTGGCAAATCATCATGGAAACCTTAGCCGAAAAAGAAAACATTAAAGTAGAGGATTCCGAACTTGAAGAGCTTGCGAAGAAAGAAGCAGAACAAACCGGAATTACAGTTGCTAAATTGATGAAGTATTATAAAGACACTAACCGTGTAGATATGTTGCTCGAGGAAAAAGTAATTAAATTTCTAAAAGACAACGCAAAGATTACAGAAATTGATGCAGCTGAAAAAATGAAAGAGAGCAAAGGACATAAACATGAGCACTAAAATCCGCAGTTACGAAGAATATCTTAATCAGCCGCAGATTATGAACCAGCTTGTTCCATATGTAATTGAACAGACCGGCCGCGGCGAACGTGGAATGGATATTTTCTCACGCCTTCTCCGCGAAAGAATTATTTTTCTCGGAACTGCTGTTGATGACCATATTGCGAGTTTAATTATTGCCCAGCTTCTTTTCTTAGAAGCTGAAGACCCGGAAAAGGATATCAATTTATACATCAATTCCCCGGGCGGAAGTGTTTCTGCCGGTTTAGCAATTTATGATACGATGAACTATATCAAATCAAAAGTTTCTACAATCTGTGTTGGTTTAGCTGCAAGCATGGGCGCTGTACTTTTAGCCGGCGACGAAGCTGGTAAAAGATCCGCTCTTCCCCACTCAAAGATTATGATTCATCAGCCTTGGGTTGGCGGATTGCAAGGACAAACTACAGACATAGAAATTCACGCAAAAGAAATGATTAAGACTCGTGACGTATTATATAATATTCTTGCTACTGCTACCGGAAAATCTTTTGAACAGATTATGAAAGACTGCGACAGAGATTATTATCTAACATCCGAAGAAGCTAAAGAGTATAAGCTGATTGACAGCATCTTAGTTCAGCGGGCAACCCCTACGAACAACACAAAAAAATAAAAATAATTGATCCTTATAGGGGCAACATAGTTTGCCCCTTTTTGTTTTAAACAATCCGGAGTTACAAAATGAAAATGCTTAAAAACTTTTTTGTTCTGGTTTTATTATTTGCTGTTTCTGTTTCTGCTCAGCAAAAACTTTTTACAGTTGAAGATGTAGTAATGGGCGGCGGAAGAATGGGCGGACAAGCTTACCGTCAATTATCCTGGATTCCTTCTACAGATTCATATTCATGGACAGAAGGAACCGGTGAAAAGACAGTTCTACTTTCCTCCCAACCAAAATCCACAAAAGTTGATACACTTCTAAAACTAATTGATCTGAACGCTAAGTTAAAAGAGATGAATGAGAAATCGATCAACGCTTTTATGCCATCATGGATTAGTGGCGAAGAATTCACTTTTTGGAATGGAACTCAGTTTTTCGCTTACAATGTGAAATATAAAAAATTGACTAAAAACAATTCTTTGGTCGACGGTACTGAAAACCGCTCGATAGCACCAAACAATAAACTTGTTGCTTACACAATCAAGAATAACCTCTATGTAAGTATTGATGGAAAGCAGACTCAGATAACCTCCGACATGGATGAAAATATTGTAAATGGTCAGTCTGTCCACCGCAATGAATTTGGAATTAACGGCGGAATTTTCTGGTCTCCGAAAAGCAACTATATTGCTTATTACCGTATGGACGAATCGATGGTTACAAACTATCCGCTTGTAGATGTAACTAAAACTCCCGCAGTAGTAAGCAACACAAAATATCCAATGACCGGTCAAGCAAGTCATCATGTAACTGTTGGTATTTATGAAATTAAAACCGGCAAAACAGTTTGGCTTAAAACCGGTGAACCGCTTGA
>JBHEKZ010000110.1:0-5767 GCA_041859025.1 Melioribacteraceae bacterium
ATTCAAACCGGCAATATTTTTCTTAATACCAAATCCGGCAACAAAATCATGTTCGTCGGCAGGAGAAACAAATCCTGCTCTTACAGAAAAAGTGTTAATAAAAGTATATTCAGCGCCCATATAAATCTGCTCACTATAATCACGCGGGTGTGATGCATCAACAGAGATTAACAATGAATGCTCATTTTTATCAACGTTGATTAAATCCATTGCATCCATAGAAAGACCGATTTTGAAAGTTAACGGCAACTGGAATGTTTCTCTTTTGTATTTCAATTCTGTGGAAAAATTCCTAACACTCATACCAAAGTTCAAGCTTTTGAAACCTGTTCTGTAAAGAATTCCAAAATCGAAAGCGACAGCGCTTTTAGAGTTATCTTCCCAGAGATAGCCGTCTGCCGATGTTGGATCAACATCAATTACGCTGCTGCCCAATTTTTGCTTTACGTAACGAATGCCGCCGCCAACCGAAAATTTGGGAGAAAGTTCTTTTGCGTAAGCAATTCCAAACGCAAACGCAGTAGGAGAATAAACACCAACATCTACATAACCTTGATTGTTGTTGGCCACAACAGTTCCGTTAAAGTCACCATAATCAACATTCATAAACGAAACACCAAAGACACCGTATTCTCCGCCGTAAGGTGCAAAAGCAACTGCTGTATGAAGATAATTAATATCTGCAATCCAGCCGACGTTACCAACAGATACCGAAGCAAAATCTTTAAGCGATGCCATAGTAGAAGGATTGTTAAACATAGCAGAAGCAGAAGCCAAGTCAATAGAAGTCACGGCTTCCGAAAGACCAGTTGTTCTGGCATCTGTTGAGACACTTAAAAATTTCATACCGGTCTGCGCAAGTTTTTTATCCTGAGCATTTACCGAATGAACAAGTAATCCCAAAATCAGTACTGTAATTATTTTATAATTTTTCATTTATCTACCCAAAATTATTTATCTGATAACAGCGAATTTGGCTATATGATTTTTACCTGTAGTCTTATCAGTAATAACTGCAATATAAATACCGCTAACAATTATTTGACTAGATGAAGTAACCTGATACCAATATTCATCACCGCTTCCATTTGTGTGTTCAATAGTTTTTATCAGTTCACCAAGTTCGGTATATATTCTAATTGTACACTGACCCGGAATATTATAGAAAGCGATTTTATCTTCATCAATTGTACCCGGAAAACGTACTTTTCCGCCTGCTGAAGCATTAAATGGATTTGGAACGATTCTTATTGAATCTAATGAAGTACCGGCTTGTCTCTGTAGATTCACGGCATCGTATGTTTGCGTATAATATCTACCGCTTTCAAGTCTTCCGGCAGGAGTACCAGGACCGGCAGCTTTAGGAGCGCCAACGGCCGTCATATAATAATAATAGCTGAATCCGCGAGTTAAGCTTTTATCATCGTAGCTTCTTTCACTTGCGCTTTTTGTTTCATAAATCATTGTGTAATTACTATCAACGTTGCCAAGTGCGCGGTAAATTCTGAACGAAGTTGCCGGATTAGGATCGTTTGGATTCACATCCCATTTTAAAGATACTCTATCACCACCGGAATTAACTTCAAATGAGGTTGGAGGCTGTGGCGGCTGTGGAATATTCCAGCCGGCATTAAAAGCTTCTGTTGCTCTCTTGAATGTTAAGAATAAAGAATCTCTTCCCTGAAAAACAACAGCATTCTTTTGAGCAGCAGTTATCTGACCTTTTTTGTATTTAATTCCTGTATCAACCTGAAGCTTCCTGTTAATACTATTCATAGCTTCTGCAACAACTATTCTTACACTTTCGCCCGGTTTAAGAGTATAAGGGCCGTACCCTGTGTTATAAGAAATACCACCAGATGCATTACCTACGTTTGGAGCATTTTTTTGATTAACAAAATCACCGCTTGGTTCAACTGCATCTGCATGTCTTGGAGTTTTATGTCCGGTAGCCATTAAAGCATATTCTTGAGTCATTCTATCAGTATTAAGAGCATTAGCCCCGGCTAATAGCAAAGCATGATCGGAATTGATATAATCTGTAGTTCTTGGCTGAGCCGGATCATCAACTTTTTCTGTTGCTGATTTATCGGCATACAAAGTTATCGTCCCGAGGAACTGTGTGCCGCCTAATCTGCCAACAGTATCTGCTTTATCATTGAATGGCGCAGCAGTACTATTTAAAGCCCAAATTGGTCCGCCTATATTATCGTAAGTAACATCTTTACCCGGAAAATACCCGTGCCAAGAGAATGTAGCTCTATACTTCTCGTTTGCCGGATCAACTTTAACGCCATCACCGCGGGTATCGTTCATTGTGTTAACGCCCCAGCCAGATGCGTTACCAATAACATAACGAACAGATTTATTTACAGAGTTTCTAAAAGTAAACCAGAAATAAGCATCCTTAACTGTGTTATTTGGAAGTTCAATTTCCGAATCGGAATCTGTGTTTCCGGTATTTGTAAATGTGTATTCATAAACTATGTAGTTATCATTATACTGCTGAGCAAACTGAAATATTTTTCTGTTTACAGTTATACCAAGCTGAGAATTGATAACATTGTCTATTTGTCTATCGTAAGGTAAAGTCGCATCAATCTTATCTATTTCAACATTTTTTTGATAAGATAGATTTCCGTTCACCATAACACTAGTTGGATTAAACTTAGCTTTCAATTCCATTTTCTGAGGATAGAAGGGATAGAACTGCGGAGCTCTTGGGCCGGCAGTACAAACCTTGAATGGAAAGAACTGACCTTTCTCATCGGTGAAATCTTTAGCGCCAATCCACATACCGCGTGCGGCTTGAGCATCTTGATAACTATAGATGGCAGGCCATTGCATACCAAATTGCTGTGTCTTCAAGAACCCGGCTTCTTCCAACTCCGACCCAATCTCGGAATACCAGTTATGTAAAGAGCCGGCAGACATCCATACGTTTTTAAATTGTCCGTAAGTAACTAATTGAGTTCCAAGAATTAAAACAATTACCAACGGAAGAAATCTTTTGATTCTATAAAAAATTGAGTTCATTCTTCCCTCAAAATTTTCAAATGAATTATTAGTTAATATCATAATTAATCTTTATTCCCCAGAATATATTTCTTGGGTTTAAGAATGTTGCATAATGTAAGTTAGGCATATCTATATATGACTTATTCTTTTTCCATTCTTCTTTCTGTGCATCGCTAGCATTTTCATCCCAAGGAATATAATCACCGGTTCTAATATCACCAGGTTTATCATCGCCGGCAATAAAAGTATAAGTGCTTGCAAATTGTCTATACTCTTCCGGTAGATGAAGTGATTTCATATAATCATCATAATCATTCAAGTCATAGAATCCTGCTCTGTAACTCATCTGTTTCAAATTAAGCGCGTTATATATATCGGCGAATAATTCAATATTGAGCGGGCCAAAATCAAAAGCCTTAGAAAATCTTAAGTCAAGTGCATAAGAATCATTCCAACGAATATTGTTTGCATACAAAGGTTTAACGCCGCCAGGGCCAGTCCATGAGAAATAAGTACCGGCAGACCAGGATGCAAGAATATTAAGTCTCAAATCTTCCAGAGGTTTGATTCCAAATACTTCCGGACCCCAATCAAGCGGAGTAAATAAATCAATGTTTGCTCTAGCGTAAGGTTGCGGCAAAGGTTTGTTCTGTTCAAAATAAGATTTTGTTCTTTCATACTCTCTTTGAATAGCCGGATTTTGAGAATAGTTAGGCAATCCAAAGTTACCGCTTGTTGAAACCTGGTAAGTATAATTTACAAAACCACGAATCCACTCGCCTCTGTTCTTTGTCATCGTAATTTCAAATCCTCTAATATCTTGATAACTGTCAGGTTCAGGAATTGAATAACTTACTGAGTTATCGCGACTTGTATAAGTAACTAGCCTTGGCTGTTCCGAAATATCTTTATAATACCCGGCAACTCTCAGCATGTATTCATCGAACAAGTTATGTTCATAACCCAGCTCGTATGCAACTGTCTTCGGAAGCGGATTATTAGGATCGGCAATTCTAGTTACTGCTTGTGTTACGGAACTTCTTCTTATTAAATAAAGATTTTCCGGAATCGGCATTGATCTAAAATGTCCATAGTTGAAGAACAATTTGCTGTCAACAGAAATCGGGAATGCAATTCCAATTCTTGGACTAACATTAAGTATAGCTTTAGTAGAGGCTTTAGCAAGAAGAGTATCGATACCGTTTGATAAAGCTCCGGATAACGCTTTGGTATAAGGATCATCAATAACATACCATTCGCCATTAGCATTGCTGTAATCGAATCTCACGCCGATGTTTGCAATCATACCTTCAAACTCGAGCTTATCTTGTATATAGAAAGCGCCTCTGTATGGAAAGGTATGCCACTTAGATTGTGTATCGTTGCTCGGTAATGAAGGTTCTCTTAAAGCATAGTTAACCGCATTGTCTGTATAAACAAATTCCAATCCTGCTTTTAAGTTATTATACTTATCAAGCTGGCTAACAAAATCAATTCTTCCGGTCCAAGTACTCACTTTACTGCTGTCTCGCGAGTTACTAAAACCCAATCCCATATTCATAGAGGAACCAATACCGGCACTTGTGCCGCTATAATATCCATAAGGTGCTTGATCATAAAATACTCCGCCGAAATCATAAATCTTGGAAGCATCTCTTGCCGCACCAGGGTTAGTATCGTATTTTGTTCCAAACTGACTAATATTGACATCGTAATAAGTATTGGAATTGATAACATGAGTAAACTTTAGTCCGAATCCGGAACTAATTTTCTGTGACGGTGCCCAGTAATCGGTAGCATAAACACGGGAATCCAAATAGCTTGCACCGGCTCTAATGTCAAGTTCACTTGCAATACCGCTGGCAGATCTAAACAAACCTGGTCCGCCGCTTCTTGAACTTCCGGTTCCCCACTGCTTACCTGAAATTGCTTCAATAGAAAGTTTCATTCCCGATTTCAAATCGGAGATCACCTTGAATTGGAAATTATAATCTCTGTAGGCATCTGTAGACAACGGGATATAATACATATCCTGAGTGCTTCTATAAGAACCAATAAAAGTAAGATCGCCTAAGTATTCGCCAATAAATGGAACAGGTCCGCTAAAGCTTACATCTGCATCATAATCCGGCTCTGTAATATCCAATTGTCTTCTATGCTGCCACATAAACAATCTTTGTGCGGCTTCAGGGCTTAAATCATTTGTAGGATCGTTATCGGATAACAGTTGTTGAGATACAGTATTCCATCCTCTGAATGGTTGATATTGGCGCTTAGTGTAATCATTCCATGCACCATTATCAGTTCCTGTCCATGCAACGGCGTCATCTAAATAAGGTCTTATCCAGTAAGAATCGTATGAATTAACAGCGGCTCCAAAATGTTTTCTATCGCCCGGGCGATATCTACCAAGAAACGATATGGAATATTTTTGCTTATCGCCTTCCTTAGTAACAACATTGACCAAACCGGAACGGATGTTGCCAAACTCGGCATTAAAACCGCCGGTCTGAACTTGAATTTCTTTTACAGCAGTAAAACTTATTCCGGTGTAAGGAGTATTATCTCTTTCATCACGAAGAGTCATACCATTTACAACGAATGCTGTCTGATCGGCACCGCCGCCTCTAATAACCGGGCCGGAAGCACCGGAAACCACACCAGCTTGCAAACCAATAACACTTGCAACACTTGCAACCGGCAGATTTTCAATTTCTTCTACGTTAAGATTGACACGACTGGAAGCAAC
>JBHEKZ010000178.1:0-3411 GCA_041859025.1 Melioribacteraceae bacterium
GCCATGGTTTATGATGCAACTCCCGGATGGAAAGAATTAATTATTCCGCTAAAAGATCTTGGCGAAGGTTCCCCGCAAAACGAACTTGGTTTTACATTGCCTGGCTGGAGCGGAACAAAAAATAACGGCGTTTTAGATTTAGATAAAATAGTTGGTTACACAATTGAATGGACTGCAAATGTAATTGGCGGCGATAATCTGGCTAGCGGAACTGTCTATTATGATGATATGTCTTTGCAGGGAAGTCAGTATACACCATTGTATTTGTTTGAAAGCTCTGCCGATGCGAAAGGTGATAACATGAGCTGGGCTTCCGGCAATAAGGGTGTGATTGCACTTTCTAATGAAACTGCAGATTTGTTTGAAGGCAAAGCAAGCTTGAAGCTCGATTATAAAGTTCACGCAAGCGAATCTTGGGGCGGCTACGGTAGTTTCCAGGTCGACTTCCCGAGCAATGTTAACATTGCCGCTAATCAGAATCTATTCTTAGCTGTTAAAAATGTTAAAGCAAATACTCTAAAAGGAAAAGTAACTGTTAGATTTGAATTAATAGATAAAGGGACACCGGCAGCACCGGAAACATGGTACACTTTGCTGGATGTAGATATTGATCAAACATTCGGATGGACTTTGGTCAAAATTCCTTTGGTCGCAACAGAAGTTCAATCATGGGATGTAAAGAAAGGAATATTTGTTAATCCTTCAGGTCAAAGTCCGGGCGGCAACAATAAATTCGATTTAAATGCAATCTCCGGATTCAAAGTTGAATACTCTGTTGGTGTTCAGACAAATGATTTAGCTGAAGGAACAACAATGTTCGATTTTCTTGTTCCGGCAGGTTATCAGGAAACAGATAAAACTGCACCGGTTGCAGTTAAAGGCTTAACAGTAAGCAGCGGAGCCTTTTCTAATTTAATTCTCTGGTCGGATGTACCGAATGAATCAAATGAAAAGTATGATATTTATTACAGCACTAAAGCAATAACAGATGTTAAAGCTGCGGGTGTAGAAGTTGTTAAACTAGGTGTGTTGGAAAATGCTCAGTCTATCGATCACGTTCTCAAAGCTCCTAAAACAGATCAGAATACAACATATTATTATGCTATTGTTTGTACTGATAAAGCAGGTAATGTTGGTCCGGTTAGCTCAACTTCTACGGCTACAACAAACAAAGCTAAGGGCGTTCCTACGGTTGCAATTACTACTGTTAATTTCAAAGCTGATGGAAATCTGAATGAGTGGAGTGCAATTACTCCAATAAGTCTAAAACTTTCAGATGCTACTGCTTTCCTGGCTACTCCTGAATCAGAAGTTAAAAATGATGCTGATCTTTCTGTAAAAGCATATATAGCGATTGATAAACAGTATTTATATGTAGCTTTTGATGTTGATGACGATGTAGTTAATCCCGATGTCAAGACTGAAACATATCTGAATGATTCTCCTGATTTGTTCATTGGTTTGTACGATGCTCATGGAATGCCTCATACCGGTTATGGCAGAGGTAAAACTCCGGATTATCATTTTAGATTCAACAAAGCAGCTTTGAGAAACGATTCGCCGAATTCGGCTGTTTCAAAATTGCTCGAACCGGGTGCTAATTATTATTGGGATATAAAATTTCCGGCGGGCTACATTGTAGAAGCTAAGATCCCTCTGGCTGATTTAATGAATAAACGTGATGCGGCCGCAGATGTTTTAGATCAGATTTATGTAAAGGAAGGATTCCGTATTCCTATAGATTTTTCTATAAACGATAACGATTCCGGCAACCGTGACGCAATCATGACATATTCAAATGAAAATAAAGATCAATCCTGGGCAGATGTTTCAAGATGGACAAATACATGGTTAGGAGATAAATGGGAAGCAATAACAGGTACTGAAGAAAATACTGTGCCTGTTAAATATTCATTAGATCAGAATTATCCTAATCCTTTCAATCCATCAACAACATTAAAATATTCAATTATGAAACCGGGATTTGTATCCTTGAAAGTTTATGATGTACTTGGCCGTGAGGTTGCAAGTTTGGTTAATGAGTTTCAGAATAGCGGCGCATACAATATCAACTTTGATGCATCAAGACTATCCAGCGGAGTTTATGTTTATACAATCAATGCCGGCGAGTTTGTTCAATCAAAGAAAATGTTGCTGATTAAATAATTGAGTTACGTTTTATAGTAGCTCCTCCTAAGGCCGCCGCTTGTTTTAAGCGGCGGTCTTTTATCAAGTATCTATTCATTATTGCCGGAGTATTTTATGACGGAGAGAAAGGTCTCGAAAATAAAAAGCAGCGCAAAAAATATTGTGATAAGTATGATAGTTCTACTTTTTAGTTTCGGCTGCAGCAAGGCCGATACGAACGTTTCTCCGGATTCTTCGGCAAATACTGTTGTTGAAAGCCTTGGTTCATTAAAAGTTCAGGGCAATAAGATTGTGGATAAAAACAACAATAATGCAGTGCTTAGAGGTATGAGTTTATTCTGGAGTCAGTGGGGAGGAAGTTTTTATAATGAAAGTTGTGTTAAATGGCTACGGGATGATTGGAAATGTACTGTTGTGCGTGCGTCAATGGGGATTGAGAGCGGCGGTTACTTAACGAATCAGCAAGCTGAATATAAAAAGATTACAACTGTTATTGACGCATGCATTAAGCTGGGAATCTATGTAATAGTTGACTGGCACGATCACAATGCACAAGATCATCTTCAACAATCGAAAACATTTTTTGCGTCAATCGCTCAAAAGTATGGAGCTTATCCAAATATAATATATGAGATTTATAACGAACCTCTTCAGGTATCATGGAGTTCGGTAATTAAACCTTATGCTACGGATGTGATAAACACAATCCGTCAGTATGACAAAAGCAATTTAATCGTTGTGGGTTCTCCTAACTGGTCGCAAGATGTTGATGTTGCCGCAAAAGATCCAATTGTTGGAACTAACATTGCATATTCGCTTCACTTTTATACTAGCACTCATACTCAATCTTTAAGAAACAAAGCAATTAACGCGATGAATTCCGGTGTTGCGCTTTTTGTTACCGAGTTTGGTATCAGCGAAGCCAGCGGTGACGGCAAAATCAATTATACTGAAACAAACAATTGGTTAAGTTTTCTCGAAACATATAAGTTGAGCAGCTGCAATTGGTCAATCATTGATAAAAATGAATCTTCAGCTGCATTGAAAGCGGGCGCAAGTGCCGCGGGGAACTGGGCTCAAAGTTTCCTTAGCGAATCCGGAAATTTTATCCGTAATTACATTATTAGTAAGAATTAAATATTCTGGTAGGTTAATTAATCTTCAGCTTATTTATAATTTACAACTGTCTGTGCATCGTTTTAAAGTCCCCTCTCTTATTATCAAAATAAGCTGTGTTATTCATAAATTTAAATTGTATTTATT
>JBHEKZ010000105.1:0-3175 GCA_041859025.1 Melioribacteraceae bacterium
CAAAAGGCGTGAAGAAATCCCTCTGCACCCGGCCATTCTGCGACATCTCAAGACCCTCAAAGGCAAAAAGGATGGCAAAATTTGCCCTATGGTTAAAGAGGAAGTAGAGACAAATCCCAAAATCCGAGGCGAGTATATAATACAGAAGTCAATTAAATATCTCCTTAAAGATAGATTTTCGAGTAACTGCGCTCCAGTGAAGCTTTTCAATATAATTAATAATAAGATTACTGGACGCGACTCTAATTAACACAGCCCCCAAATGTTCAACATAAAAAACATTCTTGTTCCAACAGATTTCAGCAGCCTTTCACATTCCGCACTTGATTACGCAAAAGACTTAGCCGATAGCATGAACCCAACTATACACATCCTTCATGTAATTGAGAAAAGTATACCATTCATTCCCGGCAAGCAAAACATAAACGAAGAAGAAATTTCTAATTCTCTGGAAACTGAAGCTAAGAAACATCTATCTGTATTAACGAGAGAAATTGAAAATGAATCTGATGTTAAAGTGAGCGGAGTAATTCGACACGGAATTGACTACGAGGAGATAACTAATTTCGCCAATGAAATTCAGACAGATTTAATAGTAATTGCTACTCACGGCCGCACCGGAATAATGCACTCATTATTAGGTAGTGTTGCCGAAAAGGTGATCCAGCACTCAAAATGCCCGGTTTTGGTTATTCCTTCCCGCGAAGAAAGATAAACTTTGGAAAATTGAGGCGCATTCTTTAGTTTTACGGCGCAAAAATTATCAACAAGAAGGCAGGTGAAATAAGTTGGTAGGTATCACTATCGGTGAGAACGAGAATATTGATAAAGCGTTAAAGCGTTTTAAGAAAAAATATGAACGTTCCGGAATCCTTAAAGAATACAAGAAGCGTACTTTTTTTGTTAAGCCGTCTATTGAAAAAAGAATGGATGAGATTAAAGCTAAAAGAAGAGCTTCTCGTGAGCAAGCGATGAGAGATCGCAAAGGATAAAAATTAACCCCGCCTAGGCGGGGTTTTCTTTTTTAAACCAGTATCATTTTTTCTTCTTGGCAGCCACTTTAACTTTCTGCGGAGCCAGATAATGTTTTGTCAAATAAGCTGTAATCTTATCAAAAGCATCATCTACAGAGCTAGAAAATTCGAACAACTTCAAATCTTCTTTACTAATCATTCCATGCTCTAGCAAAGCATCAAAATTTAGAACTTCGCGCCAGTAGCTTTCTCCAAACAATACGACTTTAATTGGCTTAGTAACTTTTTTTGTCTGAACTAATGTTAGCACTTCCATCATTTCATCCAACGTTCCAAATCCACCAGGAAAAGCTACAAGAGCTTTAGCCAAATACATGAACCATAGCTTTCTCATAAAGAAGTAATGGAACTCAAAAGTTAGGTTTGGGTCTACATACTTATTTACAAATTGCTCAAAAGGAATGCTGATATTCAAGCCGATAGAATGACCGCCGGCATTGTAAGCGCCTTTGTTTGCGGCTTCCATAATACCAGGGCCGCCGCCGCTGCATATCATAAATCTCTTACCGGCTGTAGGCAATGACATACTCCACTCTGTCAGTCTTTTTCCTAACTCAACTGAATCCTCATAGTACTGAGCCATTTCGAGAGCTTTAAGAGCCTTCTCAAATTTAGCATTACCTGCTTTACTTTTGTCTTTTTTAGCTTCATTAAGCATTTTCAAAGCGTCTCTGCGGGAAACAATTCTAGCTGAACCAAAGAATACCACCGTATCAATAATCTTGTTTTTATCGAATCTTGCTTTAGGTTGAAGAAACTCTGATAAAATTCTAATTGTGCGTGCATCCTTGGAATTAAGAAAATCCATGTCTGTGTACGCTTTTACTGCTCTTTCTGTTTTTTTCATTATTCACCAAATATAAATTGATCTTACAATTAACTATCCAGCATTCTGCTGGATTAGTCCGACTTTGGCTTTCGTATCATGTATTTAATTTAAAAAACCAAGTCTCATTAAAATAAAAAAGCCCCTTAGCAAAGGGGCTCAATTGAATTATTTTGCTGGCGCTTGAGTTGACCTTTGCTGCTGCGGCACTGCCGGAGCGGTCGGAACAGACTGAGTGCCTCCACCTTGAATAATGCTATCACCACCTACTTCGCCGGATTTTCCCGGTAAAAAGAAAAGGTTAATAACAATCGAAAGTATTATCAAAGATCCACCTAACCACCAGGTTGCTTTGCTAAGAAAGTCTGCAGTTCTTCTAGTTCCAAACACAGTACCAAATTGACCAACCCCGCCGAATGAACCGGCTAGTCCGCCACCTTTGCTTGATTGTAACAGCACAACAATTATCAAAAGTGCTGCAACTATTATAGCTAATGTCATTAATAACGTGTACATCTTATACTCCAATGTTTTTGTAGCGAGGGAGGGACTTGAACCCCCGACACGTGGATTATGATTCCACTGCTCTAACCAACTGAGCTACCTCGCCATAATTTCTAAAATCGGGTGGTAAATATAAATGATAGAGCCCCAAACATCAACCCAAATTATTCATTGTAAATGAATAATTTGCCGGAGGCCGCATGTAAAATGTTATATAATAAACATTTTACTGCGGGGTGATCCCGCAAAATCCGTCCATCAAATCCCCAATTTTCAAGGCAATTCAATAAATCTATGAACAACAAAGCAGTTTTGCGGCGCAAAGCGCAAATCCGTCTGCTACTGACGGATTTGGATCAAGAAAAGTTTGAGGCCAAAACTAAAACTATTTAAGCTGGTTCAAAATGTTCTTTTTATACTCATCTTTGAATATTCCGACACCAGTGGCTTTATAATCCTTAACCTCAATTCCAGCGGCGGTTAATCTTTGATTAGCAGATGCAATTCGGGCAATCGGGTCAGGATGAGTTGAAAGAAATTGTGCTAAGCCTTGTCCACCCTTTTCCACTTTGCCGTCATCTCTCATTTTTTCGAAAAAGAACTTAACTGCACCCGGGTAAAACTTAGTAGCTCGCAAATACTTCATAGAAACTTGATCGCTTTCATCTTCATCAGCTCTACTGTTTGCCAGAAGAGTTAATCCGGACAGTAGGTTTCCGGCAATAGAAGCAATCTGTGATGGATTTTCCCCAAGCACAAGGCCTTGAACCATTTGAATACCATATTGCTTTGTAATTCTCTTTGTTGCGTG
>JBHEKZ010000124.1:0-4155 GCA_041859025.1 Melioribacteraceae bacterium
CAGATTATTCTACCACAAGGATTAACAGTAGCAATTGAAGAAAAATTGAAATCGGAACAAGAAAGCCAGCGTATGCAATTTGTTTTGAAGCGTGAAGAACAAGAAGCTGAACGTAAACGCATTGAAGCAAAAGGTATTGCCGACTTCCAGGCAATTGTTTCCCGCGGCATTAATGATCAGCTTCTTCAGTGGAAAGGAATTGAGGCAACCGAAAATCTTGCAAAATCTCCTAACAGCAAAATAGTGGTAATTGGCTCCGGAAAGAACGGACTACCACTTATTCTTAATCAAAACTAAATTTTTAGGGTATGTGCGGATAATTAATATCCGCACAGTTTTAACTTTACGTAAAATCTAATTCCCGAAACTTTTCTCGATACTAAATTGTAGAATTCTTACTTTTACACTGTGAAAAAATTAGTTCACATATTGTTTATTCTGGCTTATTTACTACCTACTATAGGTTTAACTGTAGCCAATCATTTTTGCGGAGACACATTGGTTTCTGCAACAGTTATAATGACTTCGGAAGTAAAAGAGCCGGTTGACTGCTGCGGTGAAGAGCCGGTAGATGATCCTTGCTGCACAGATCAAGTTATTTCATACAAACTCGATGATCTTCATTTCGCTTCTTCTAAAGTTACTATTGAAGATTCTATTTCCGAATATTTATTAATTCCGGTAGAAGCTATTTACAACACAGAGATAACTGAAGCAGAAGTAATTCAAAACTCCATATCAGAATCGCCCCCGGGAACGCCAACTTATATCATAAACCGTACTCTCCTTATTTAGATCAAACCGACTTACTCTAACAATTTGTTAGTCGAATCATTACTCATTTTAAAATTATTATCTCAAGGAGAGTTATATGAAAAAGTTAGTTTATTTATTCGTTGTTTTATTGATTGCTTCATCCTTTAACTTCGCACAAGAAAGTAAAATTGTGGAAGCAGAATTTAAAGTTTCCGGCAATTGCGGTATGTGTAAATCTAGATTAGAAAAAGTGATGAAGATTAAAGAAGTAAAGTTTGCTAAGTGGGACAAGACCACAAAAATCATGAAGGTAGCTTATCTTTCTCCAGACATCACAGTTGATTCGTTAAAGCACCGCGCTGCGGAAGTTGGACATGATACGGACAAGTTCAAAGCAGATGACGCCGTATACGCAAAGTTGCCAAAGTGCTGCTTGTACCGAGACAACCCAACAACGCACTAATCAACATTAATTTTGGAGAATAAGATGAGAAGCAAATTTATCTTGCTTCTTCTTCTCTTTTCATCAGCTTTTTTATACTCACAGCAGATGTTAAGCGGCAGGGTTGTTGAAAAAGATGAAGAAGGAAAGCTTGTTCCACTTGTTGGCGTAAATGTTTATTGGGAGGGCACCAAGGTTGGAACTACAACTGATCTAGACGGAAAATTTTCTATTCCGTATAAGAAAGAATATCTTGATTTAATGGCAAGCATGGTTGGATATAAAACATATTCCGCTCATGTAGAAAATAACAATCCAATTGAAATTGTTTTAGAAAGTGAAGCCAAAAAACTTGGCGATGTTGAAGTTGTTGGCAAGCAAAACACTTCTTTTTCTGACTACCTTTCTATTGAAAACAAAGGAATCATGACGGACAAGGAATTGTACAAAGCCGCTTGCTGTAATCTTTCCGAAAGCTTCGAAACAAATCCATCTATTGATGTTTCCTTTACCGACGCGATTACCGGCGCAAAGCAGATTGAAATGCTTGGACTTTCCGGAGTTTACACCCAAACAACAATGGAAAATCTGCCATATATCCGGGGACTTATGTCGAATGTTGGGTTAACTTTTATTCCGGGAACGTGGGTACAATCAATAAATGTTTCCAAAGGCATAGGCTCGGTTGCAAACGGATTTGAATCGATGACCGGACAGATTGATGTTGATCTAAAGAAAGCGTACTCGGTTGAAACAGAAAAATTGTTTGTTAACACTTACGCTGATTACGACCAGCGGTTTGAAGGAAACATGAATTACAGAACTGCGCTGAACGAAAACATTTCCGTTATCAATTTATTTCATGCAAGTTCCCGCAAGCATGGCTTCGACGCAAACAGCGATAACTTTATGGATATGCCAAAATTTACAACTTACAACGCAATGCAGCGCTGGCAATTCCATATGCAGAATGGCTGGGAAGGACAATTCGGTTTTCAGTATTTGAGCGATGAGAAAAACGGTGGAACCAACTCACACTCTGAAAATATTGGTCACTCAAACCCAAATTACTTATACTCAACAAAGAACAACCAGCTTAATCTTTATGGTAAGTTTGGTTACGTTTTTCCGGAAGCGGTTTATCAATCATTTGGAATACAGTGGTCGTTAAATAGCTATCGCAATTCATCTTTGTACGGCTTAAGAAACTATGATGGCAACGAGAAAACCGGCTACTTCAATTTCATTTACCAATCGAACTTCGGTTCACCTAATCACAAATTCAGAACCGGGTTTAGCTTCTTGTTCGATCAATACGATGAAACATTTATTGCAAACCGTTATCAGCGTGTTGAAAGAATTCCCGGAACGTTTTTTGAATACACTTACACAATGGATGAAACTCTTTCCTTTATACTTGGTGCTAGAGCTGACCAGCATAATTATTATGGATTCATGTTCACTCCACGTTTTCATATGAGGTGGGCTCCCCAAGAAGATTGGGTTTTCCGAGCTGTTGCCGGCAGAGGATACAGAACATCAAACATCTTCACTGAAAATTCTTCTGTTTTTGCAAGCGCTCGCAAGCTGAGCATTTTGTCGAACGAATCTTTCGGCTACGGATTATCGCAAGAGAAAGCTTGGAACTTTGGAGTTAACCTTACACATTATTTTAATTACGATTACCGGGATGGAACAATCTCTGTTGATTTCTACCGCACTCAATTTGAACAAGCTACAATAGCTGATCTTGATTTCAATCCTCAAGAAGTTTATTTCTACTCTATTGCTAACGGAAGTTACTCCAACAGCATGCAAATAGAAATTAATTACCCGGTTATTGAAAGACTTGATACAAGAATTGCTTACAGATTTATGGATGTAAAACAAAAAATAGGCGGTGAAATGCAAGACCGTCCTTTTACCTCAAAGAACCGTGTGTTGTTAAATTTTGCTTACTCAACCGAGCGGGAATTAAAAGATGATCCACAAATGACATATGACTTAACAGTTCAATGGTTTGGTCCAAAACGCTTGCCATCAACGGTTTCCAATCCGGTTAATCTTCAAGCTAGAGAAAACTCGCCAAGTTTTGCTGTAGTTAACATGCAAATTACCAGATCATTTTTCTTAGGATTTGATCTTTACCTTGGAATTGAAAACTTACTTGGTTTCAAGCAAGATCATCCAATTATTGATCCGCTGCATCCAAACGGAAATTATTTTGATGCTTCGATGATTTGGGGACCGGTTAACGGTAGAATGATGTATGCTGGATTACGTTACAAAATGTAAGCCGGTTTCTAGATATTCGATACATAATGTTGAATAAAAGTAAGTTCGAAAGAGACTCGCTTCGGCGAGTCTTTTTATTTGAACATCCACTAAAGATGACAGATATTTACACACGAATTTTATTGTATCAAGCATGGAAAGGAATGAGACTCTAATGGCAACTCCAACAAAAATTAAACTGCATAAACAGGAAAGCTTAGAAATAGTTTGGGATAACGGCAAAGTTCACAAATTCGATCTAAAATTCTTACGCGACGAATCACCTGATGCCGGCAACAAGGGAGAAACAATTCTCTGGAAACATTACGCACCGCCTCCAAAACAGCCTCTTACTCCACAAGCTTACGAAATAGAAAAAATTGAAATGGTTGGTAACTACGCAATCCAGATAAAATGGAAAGATGGATACGATTTTGGAATTTACTCCTGGGATGTTTTACAACGACTTGGTGATTATCTGGAAGTGAAAAACAACTTACATCAAGATTTTGAACACGAGCATTAAATAAAAGAAGATTAAGATCACGATCAAGCGCAAGATCAAGAGTGTTTCTTGATCTTACTCTTGACCTTGATCATGATCTAATTCTTACAACAGTTTTTTAATTTGCTCTTCGTATACTTCTTTTCCTCTTAATCCGACATAGCTAGCAACAATTTTA
>JBHEKZ010000295.1:0-3539 GCA_041859025.1 Melioribacteraceae bacterium
AGTATTGTTAAATGTAGGCGGCAAGCCAATACTTGGTCACATCATCGATAAGTTGATATCAGAAAAAATTACTAAGGCAACATTTGTAGTTGGTTATCTTGGTGAAAAAATTGTTGAATATGTTCACGATGAATATCCGGAACTTGAAGCAAGCTTTGTTTCTCAAGAGATTGCTCTTGGCCTTGGCCATGCAATTCAAATGGCGGTGCCGACTTTTGATGACGAAGAAATTCTCATCATTCTGGGAGATACAATCTTTGATGTCGACATCCATTCAGTATTTGAAAAAAAGATCAGTTCTCTCGGCGTAAAAACAGTTGACGATCCTTCCCGTTTTGGTGTAGCAGTATGCGAGAACAATAAAATAGTTAAACTCATAGAGAAGCCTCAAGAGCCAATATCAAAACTGGCTTTGGTTGGTTTATACTATATCAAAAATTCAAAACTGCTTGTAGAGTCACTTAATGAATTGTTTGATAAAGAGATTAAAACCAGAGGCGAATATCAGCTTACTGATGCTCTTCAACTAATGATTGAAAAGGGAGAGACGTTCACAACTTTTCCCGTTGAAGGTTGGTACGACTGCGGTAAAAGCGAGACGCTGCTTTCTACCAACAAGTATATACTTCAGACAAAAGGAACAAATAGGAATATTAAAGGGTGTACAATTATAGATCCTGTTTACATTTCTGATTCTGCTACTGTGATTGACTCAATCATCGGTCCGTTCACAACAATTTCAGAGCATTGTATTGTAAAAGAATCTATAATAAAAAACTCGATTTTGAGCCCAAGCTCTCAAGTTGAGAAATCAATGCTCGATAATTCAATAATAGGAATGAATGCAATCGTAAAAGGCAATTACAAAAAACTGAATGCCGGCGATTCATCTGAAATAGAATTTTACTAAAAACTAATAGAGGTATTAATGTCATACTTATTCACATCCGAATCTGTTTCCGAAGGGCATCCGGATAAAGTCTGCGATGCAATTTCCGACGGCGTTCTCGATGCTATCTTCAAACAAGATCCAAACGCACGTGTAGCTTGCGAAACAATGGTAACAACCGGTTTGGTTGTTGTTGCTGGCGAAGTTACTACGAGTGCTTATGTGGATGTTCAAGCAATTGTTCGTAAAACAATAAAAGAAATTGGCTATACAAAAGCAGAATATAAATTTGATGCCGATTCATGCGGTATCTTGAATGCAATTCATTCGCAGTCACCAGATATTGCTATGGGTGTTGATAAGGGCGGCGCAGGAGATCAAGGAATTATGTTCGGTTACGCTTGCGATCAAACACCGGAATTAATGCCGATGCCGATCGTTTATGCCCATAAGCTTGTAAAGAAGCTGGCAGATAGTCGTAAGAAAAACATAAAACTTATGCCTTACTTACGCCCCGATGCGAAATCTCAAGTTACTATTGAATATGATAGCAACAACACACCTATTCGTGTTGACGCAGTTGTTATTTCAACACAGCATGATGGCGACGTAAGCCAAAAGAAAATTAAAGAAGATGTAATTGAGCATGTAATTAAGAAAGTTATTCCGGCAAAATACCTGGACAAGAAAACGAAATACTATGTTAACCCAACCGGCCGTTTTGAAGTTGGCGGACCACATGGTGATAGCGGATTAACAGGAAGAAAAATTATTGTGGATTCTTACGGTGGATGGGCTCCTCATGGCGGCGGCGCTTTCTCCGGTAAAGATCCAAGCAAAGTTGATAGAAGCGCAACTTACGCAGCGCGTCACATTGCAAAGAATGTTGTTGCGGCAAAACTTGCTAAAGAATGTTTGGTACAAGTTGCCTACGCAATTGGCGTTGCCCAGCCGGTTTCTGTTTATGTAGATACAAAGGGCACCGGAGTTCTTCCGGACGGCTTGCTTGGCGAATACATTAATCAAGAAGTTGATTTGACTCCTCGCGGAATTATCGAAAGATTGAAATTGCGCAGACCGATCTATCAAAAAACTTCTTCTTACGGTCATTTCGGACGCAATGATAAAGATTTCACTTGGGAACAGTTAGACTTAGTTCCGTTGTTTAAAAAATTATTATAACGAATAGGATATAAAATGAGTAAAGTAGCAGAAACAAAAACTCTGGATTATAAAGTAAAAGATATTTCCCTGGCAGAGTGGGGAAGAAAAGAAATTGAATTAGCTGAAGCTGAAATGCCCGGCTTAATGGCGCTTCGTAAAGAATTTGGCGCGACCAAACCACTTAAAGACGCGCGTATCGCCGGCTGCCTTCACATGACAATTCAAACAGCTGTGCTGATTGAAACTCTTGTTGAATTGGGCGCAGAGGTTAGATGGTCTTCATGCAATATTTTTTCAACTCAAGATCATGCAGCCGCCGCAATTGCTGCTGCGGGTACTCCGGTTTTTGCTTGGAAGGGCATGGGCCTGGAAGAGTTCGATTGGTGCATTGAGCAGACACTTTTCTTTGGCGATGATAAGAAACCATTGAACATGATTCTGGATGATGGCGGCGATTTAACCAATATGGTTCTCGATAAATTTCCGGAACTAGTGAAAGGCATCAGAGGAATTTCTGAAGAAACAACAACCGGTGTTCATCGTTTGTATGAAAGAGTTGAAAAAGGTACACTTCCAATTCCGGCAATAAATGTTAACGACTCTGTTACCAAATCTAAATTTGATAACAAGTATGGCTGCCGCGAGTCTTTAGTTGATGCAATCCGTCGCGCAACAGATTTAATGATGGCTGGTAAAGTTGCAGTCGTTGCCGGTTATGGCGATGTAGGCAAAGGCTCTGCTCAATCATTAAGAAGCGCGGGTGTTAGAGTTATTGTAACTGAAATTGATCCGATCTGCGCACTTCAAGCAGCAATGGATGGATACGAAGTAAAGAAAATGATTGACGCTATTCCTCGCGCGGATATTATTGTAACTGCTACCGGAAACGTTGATATTATTTCTGAACAACATTTCCGCAGAATGAAAGATAAAGCTGTTGTTTGCAACATTGGTCACTTTGATAACGAAATTGATATGGCCTGGCTGAATGAAAATTACGGACACACAAAAGACACAGTTAAACCTCAAGTTGATAAATACAATGTTGAAGGTAAAGACATCATTGTACTTGCCGAAGGCAGATTGGTAAATCTTGGCTGTGCAACGGGTCATCCATCTTTTGTTATGTCTAACTCATTCACTAATCAAACACTTGCACAGCTCGAACTTTGGCAGCACTCAGATAAATATGAGAACAAAGTTTATATGCTTCCTAAGCATTTGGATGAACAAGTTGCAAGGCTTCACTTAGGTAAAATTGGTGTTGAACTAGAAACGCTAAATGAGAAACAAGCTAAGTACATTGGTGTTACTGTAGAAGGGCCATTCAAACCGGATTACTACAGATATTAATTTGATTTAAAAATTTAGCTAGTCATTTTAATTAATATGACAGAATTACACAGACCTCTCTCGTTTTGAGAGAGGTCTTTTTGTTTGTGCATTAAATGAGAACGATTTATTGCTTTGTAAGAAGTTCTCAGAG
>JBHEKZ010000108.1:0-3587 GCA_041859025.1 Melioribacteraceae bacterium
CGCGAGGATGCATAGAAACATTTACTGGTTTAGAAGAATTATCCGCTGCTTGGATAAACACTTCTTCGTTGAAGTACAAGTCTTCAATTGAATAAGCGAGCCACTTATTGTCCGGGCTCCATGCAACGCCGCTCGGAGAAGTCCAGCTGTCTATTAGTATTTTTTCGTTCGATAGTTTCCCGTCGGCTGAAATATCAGCTACAACAAATTGTTTTTTATCAGTACCGCGAGTGTAAGCAATTTTCTTCCCGTCGCCGGAAACAGTTAAGCCGCTCTCATCACCTTCGGTATTTGTTATGCGGATAATTTCATGTTTTAGCGATTTGAATATATTAGGCTGAGTTTTGTCGGCCGATTTAGCCAGAAAAATTTCGTAGTTATTGTCTTCTCTATCAGAAGTAAAAACAATCGTAGTATCGGAAAGCCATGCTACATCCATATCTCTGTAAGGAGAATCGGAGAGATTAACACTCCGGTTTTTTTCCTTGTCTGCTTCTTTCACAAAAACTTCTCCGCGAACGGAGAAAGCAAACAATTTTCCGTTTGGAGAAACGGTATACTCGGTTAAACCGTTTGACATTGTTTTGACTTCGACCGGATCGAAGCGGTCGTCAGCGGAAATGTTAACGTCAATTTTTTTGAAATCTATTTTTGCCGCACTGGAAACATAAATGTTTTTGTCTTTTTCTATGATGACACTTGATCCGTCATTTGAAACATTCATATATCTAATGGACTGATCTTTGAAATTTGTTAGTTGTTCCGGTTTAGAAACGGCTTTGCCGTTATCATCAATAGTAACTTTATAAATATTATAACCTTTGTTTGCACTGCTTAAAAACAAGATTGTTTTCGAATCGGTCCATTGCGGCATTACATCGTTGGTTTCAAATCCAACTAGCTTAGAATATTTTTTTGTTTTTGTATCGAATAGCCAAATGTCCCGATTAGATGGGCCCCGGTAGTCTTCGCGAGCAACAGGATTAATGTCTCCTCGTACAAATGCAATAAATCTTCCATCAGGTGAAGCGATTGGTTCAAATCCTACAGCATCTAAAACTCTCCATTCTGTTCCGCCTTTCGATGAAATAGAATAAACTTCCATTGGTCTTTCTATTTGATTGAACTCGCGATTGGTGGAGAAGAAAATATTGCCATCGCTAGACCAACTGGAAATATTATCTCCGGCGGAGTGATATGTTAAACGCCTGGGTGTTCCGCCTTCGGTTGGAATTACAAATAGATCATTGTTGCCGTAACGAGCACCGCTGAAAGCAATTTGTTTTCCATCAGGAGAAAATTTTGGATAAGCTTCGTATGCTTCATGTATAGTTAATCGTGTGGCTTTTCCTCCGGTAACCGGAACAGTCCAAATATCGCCTTGAAATGAAAAAGCAATTAGACTTCCATTATTGTTTAATGTTGGAAAGCGCAACAGAAGACTTTCCTGAGCAAATGAATATTGAACAGCGAGAATTAAAAACAGCAGTACTATTTTTTTCATGAACACCTCTCAATTTGAAGTTTGGACAAAAATATAGCTAAGAAGTGTAAGGAACAAAGAAGAAAAAGTGGTATTAGATTAACGGCTTAATAAAAATGTGAGCGGTTTGTTTTAGAGGTCACACAATTGCTTTCTCAAGTTCTAGCAATCTTTGTTTGCGCCAAAGTCCGCCGCCGTAACCGCCAAGATTTCCATTCTTATTTACAACGCGATGACAAGGAATAACTATTGCGATTCTGTTTAAGCCGTTCGCATGACCAACAGCTCTCTGACCTTTGGGAACACCAACTTTTATAGCTAGTTCCTCGTAAGAAAGAGTTTTTCCATATGGAATGTTGATAAGCTCATTCCAAACTTTCTGCTGAAAATCAGTTCCCGGAAAAATTATTGGAGTTGCAAATTCTTTTAGTGTTCCGGCAAAATATTTTTCCAATTCTTTTTTCAGCATAACTAGATGTTTGTTTTCTCCCGGAACAATAGGCGATTTGAAAAGCTTTCTTAATGTCGCAAATTGTGCATCCAGCATTCTCCGGTCAGAAAATTCGAGGAGACAAATGCCATCTTGATTTGCGGCCGCAACTAAAGGTCCCATCGGGCTTTCAATCCATGCAGCCAATAAACAATCACCATTTTTACTTTTGCCGGGAGAAATTCCAAAAGTTTTTGCAAATGCATCCCGGAATCCGCTGTGAGATTGATAACCATAACCGAGCGCAACATCATCAAGATCTTTTCCTTGCCGGATTTTTTCAAAAGAAATTCCTAATCGCCTTCCGCGGCAGTAAGCTTGAAAGGTCATATTGTAATTTTTCAAAAAGTATCTTCGAGCTCGTGCCGGGTCAATTTTTATTGAACGGAGAAACTGATCATTATAGCGTGCGGTTGGATCGGTGTCAATCATATTAAGCAATCTCGAAACCCACTCCGGCGGTGTTCCATGAACTTCTAACGGTTTACATCTTTTACAAGGTCTGTAGCCGGCAAAAATTGCTTCACGCGATGAAGCATAGTATTCAACATTCTTAGCTAATGGTTTTCTGGCTGAACATGAAGGGCGGCAGAAGATTCCGGTACTTGTAACAGCCAGATAAAAAATTCCATCGTAGGAACTATCACTAGCTTTGTATGCGCGTTCCATTTCGCTAAATGGAGGAAGTGCTCTGCTGCTTGCTGGAGTGTGCATATATTATCCAATCTTTTTTTGACAAGCAATTATACACACAAGGTTAAATTCGCTCCACCGAAAATTGAACAGTGATATTTTTATTTAATGTACTTAGAAATAAACTCTTCTACTTCGGGCAATCCGCCTTGATAAATTAAATAACCGTTGCTTGGTTCACGCTCTGTAATTTCTCCGGCAATTGGTGTTAACATTATTTCTTTCACTTTCTGCTGATCTGTAGTCTGACCAAGCGCCCAGCATAATTTCATGTAGGCAACTTCCGGAAGCATATTGGCGCCGGGAATAACGCCAAGTTCCATCATATCGCGGCCGGTATCGTAAACATACATTTGAACGTATCCCCAAAGTGTTTGAACGGTCATATAGATTGAAATGCCCTTATCATGCGCCCGTTTAAGTGCCGGATATAAAGGCTTGTTCACGTGACCGAGGCCAGTACCTGCAATTACAATTCCCTTGTAATCATTATCTATCAGCGATTCAATCACATCCGGCTTCATGTTCGGGTAATAATAAACGATGCTAACTTTCTCTTCAAAAGCTGTATTGATTAAAGCGTTTCTATCTCTACGCCGATGTTTATAATCTTGCCGAAGGGGAGTGATTTCATCGCGGCTGACTTTAGCAATTGGAATATCGCCGATAGTTCTGAATGTTGAACGGTAACTGGAATGCATTTTCCTTACTCTCGTTCCGCGGTGAAGCAATCCGTAATAATCCGAAGTTGGTCCAAACATACAAACCATAACTTCCGCAATATCACTTTCGGCGGCAGTCTTAACGCTGTGCATTAAATTAAGTGCGGCATCGGATGAAGGACGATCGCTGGAACGCTGAGAGCCAACCATTACAATTGGAACGGGTGAGTTCTGAACCATGAAAGATAAAATAGCGGCT
>JBHEKZ010000464.1:0-3399 GCA_041859025.1 Melioribacteraceae bacterium
TCTATTGGACTTGTTCAAAACGATATTAAAAAAGTTTTGGCTTACTCTACAGTAAGTCAGTTAGGTTACATGTTCTTAGCTGCGGGAATGGGAGCTTTCAGCGCTTCTATTTTCCATGTTATGACTCACGCGTTTTTTAAAGCACTTTTATTCCTTGGTGCTGGTTCAGTTATTCATGGTATGCATGAAGAGCAAAACGTTCAGAAGTATGGCGGCTTAAAGAAGTACATGCCTAAAACTTACATGACGTTTTTTGTTGCAACACTTGCTATTGCCGGGGTTCCGGGACTTTCAGGCTTTTTCAGCAAAGATGAAATTCTTTGGAATGCTTATGCTAACGGCGGGTTTATTTTCTGGCTGGTAGGAATGATTACAGCAATGATGACGGCTTTTTACATGTTCCGTTTGCTATCTTTAACTTTTTACGGAAATGAAAGATTCGATCATCATCATGTTCATCCTCATGAATCACCGGCGTTAATGACTGTACCTTTAATGATACTTGCGTTTTTATCTGTAGTTGGCGGTTATATTGGCTTACCGAAAGTATTTGTTGGAGAGCATGGAAACTTATTTGAAAGCTGGCTGGAACCAATATATGAGCCGGCTATGCACAAACTTGCTCGTTTTGGTTCACATTCGCACTTCGAAGAAATTTTGCTGATGGCGGTTTCAATTGCACTTGCATTAAGCGCAATTTATTTCGCGATTCATGTTTATAATAAGAAACCGCAAATTGCAGAAAGTGTTTCCGCCAAGTTCAAAGGCTTTTATAATCTGCTTCTGAATAAATATTTTATTGACGAGGCTTACGAAGTAGCTGTAGTACAGCCAATTCAAAAGGGAAGTGACAAACTACTCTGGAAATTTACTGATGTAAAAATAATTGATGGTGCGGTAAACGGGTTGGCTAATCTAATCGAAAAATTTTCTGGAGTCATTCGTAAAATTCAAACCGGCGCTACTCATTCATATGCTGTAATAATGATAGTCGGGATTGCCGCAGCATTATTTTGGCTAATATTAAGTTTATAAAATCAATCGAATAAAATGATTACAAGCGAAATTTTAACATATTTACTCTTAACCCCAATTGTTAGCAGTGTTCTTGTTTTGTTCTTTAAGAATGATCAAGCAAAACTGATACGCTGGTTCGGATTCGTTTCTTCTTTGCTCGCTTTTGCAGTTTCCTTAATTGCATACAAACAATTCGATCAAACAAATCCGCTATTCCAGTTAACACATCATGTAGTTTGGATAAAGAGCCTAAACGTTTCTTATTCTGTTGGTGTGGATGGAATTTCCATGCTGCTCATTCTTCTTACAACATTCTTAACTCCATTGACATTCTTATCAACTTGGAAAGCGATCGAGAAGAATGTAAGAATGTTTACTTTTTCGATGCTCTTTTTAGAAGCGGGTATGCTTGGTGTTTTCATGTCACTTGATGTCTTCCTATTCTACATTTTTTGGGAAGCAATGCTCATTCCGATGTATTTTATCATAGGAATTTGGGGCGGCGAGAGAAGGATTTATGCTTCAGTAAAGTTTTTCATCTTTACAATGTTCGGAAGTTTACTCATGCTGGTTGCGATAATCTGGCTAGCGGTTTATTCTGCTTCAATAACCGGGTTCTTTACAACCAATTTGATTGATTTGTACAAAGTAGGACCAACAGTGCCGCATCAGATTCAGGCATGGATGTTCGGCGCTTTCTTTTTAAGCTTTGCAATCAAAGTACCATTGTTTCCGCTTCACACTTGGCTTCCGGATGCTCACGTTGAAGCGCCAACCGCCGGTTCAGTAATACTAGCCGGAGTTCTTCTTAAAATGGGAACCTATGGCTTATTAAGATTCTGCTTGCCATTATTTCCTCAGTCTGCAATTGAATATGCGCCAATAATTTCTGTGTTTGCTGTTATTGGAATTATTTATGGTGCACTTGTTTCTATGGTTCAAACAGATATGAAAAAGCTTGTTGCTTATTCTTCTGTTTCCCACTTAGGTTTTGTTGTGCTTGGTATTTTTGCTATGACTATTGAGTCTGTTCAAGGCGCGGTTATCCAGATGATTAATCACGGACTTTCTACTGGCGCATTATTCCTTTTGGTTGGAATTGCATACGAAAGGACACACAGACGTGATATTGCTTTCTATGGCGGAATTGCAAAACTCGTTCCTATCTATTCTACATTCTTAATGATAGCAATGCTTTCTTCAGTTGGTTTACCGGGATTAAACGGCTTTATTGGTGAATTTTTGATTTTACTTGGCACTTATAAATCTTCTGTACTTGGTAGTGCTTGGTTTTCGGCTTTTGCTGCTTCTGGAGTAATATTTGCGGCTGTGTATCTGTTATGGATGTACCAACGTGTTGTATTCGGTAAAGTTACAAATCACGAACTTGAACATGAATTAACTGACATGAATACACGAGAAATTTTGATTCTCATACCGATTTTTGTATTCGTTTTATGGATTGGAATTTATCCAAGTACATTTTTAAAGATGACCGAACTTTCCGTTCAAACAGTTTTGCAGCAAGTAACTGCATATTCTGTAAACATAATAAAGTAATAATATTGAATAGATATGCCAGCAAATAATTTTGAATACTACCTTTTAATGCCTTACATCGTAATTGGTGTTGGAATTGTTTTCTCTGTCGTTTTAGAAATCAGTACAAAGAAAAGCAGAGAATATCTTCCTTGGTTTTCCGCAATGTTATTTGTCGGCACTGCTATTTATTCAATTCTTAATGTGAATCAAAACTTCATTCTTTTCAGCGGAATGCTGGAGATAGGCGGTAAGTCGGCAATATTTAACACTCTTTTTAATTTAATTGCTGCGCTTATTGTACTATCATCAATAGATTATTTGAAAAAATACGAAGCAAACTTCGGCGAATACTATATTTTAATTCAATCATCAGTGCTGGGTATGATGGTGATGGCCAGTGCACGCGATATTTTCACAGTGTTCATGGGTCTTGAACTGATGTCAATTTGTTTTTATGTGCTTGCTGGCATTAATAGGAAGAAGGCCTCTGCTAACGAAGCTTCTTTGAAGTACTTTTTACTTGGTGCATTTGCTACCGGCTTTATTGTTTATGGTATTGCATTAATATATGGGACAACCGGAACGACAAGCATTCAAAATTTGGTGGAAAATTTTGTCGGTTATAGTTCAAATATTCTTTTTGTTTTAGGAATGATTCTGTTTTTTATCGGCTTTAGTTTCAAAATTGCTACAGTCCCATTCCATATGTGGGTTCCCGATGTTTATCAAGGTTCAGCAACAACTGTAACTGGATTAATGTCCACAGCTGGTAAAGCCGCTGCCTTTAGTGTGTTCATAATAATGTTGAATGCAGTTGTAAGTTATGGCGCTCCACACTTT
>JBHEKZ010000386.1:0-5684 GCA_041859025.1 Melioribacteraceae bacterium
ACAATTAAATACAGCCTTAGCAAAAGGGAAAATGTTTCATTGAAGATTTACGATATACTTGGTAAAGAGACCGCGCTGTTAATTAATGAAGAAAAACTGCCAGGTAATTATGAAATAAAGTTTAATGGAAAAGGACTTGCCAGCGGTGTATATATTTATGTACTGAATACCGGTGGAATTATTCAATCAAGAAAAATGCTGTTAAGCAAATAGAAATTAGATAATCCGAAAAACTATTTGATTGTATCACGATATTAAGGAGTAATAATGGCTATTAAGAAATCAGTTTTCATCGCAGCAAGTCTGGATGGTTTTATTGCCCGTGAAGATGGAAGTATTGATTGGCTTCTAAGTATAGATAATCCGGAGTGCGATGATTTCGGTTACGATGAATTCATAAAAGATGTTGATGTAATTGTTATGGGGCGCAATACTTTCGAAATAGTAAAAAGTTTTGATAAATGGCAGTATGGTAAAATAAAGGTAATTGTTATTACTTCTTCAAATTATTTACTGCCTGAGGGATTCAATCAAAATGTAGAGATCACAAATGATAAACCTCATAATTTAATTAAGCGGCTGGAATCGGAAGGATATAAACATGCTTACATTGACGGGGGAAAGACAATCCAAAGTTTTCTAATAGAGGGACTTATTGATGAAATTACAATTACAACTATCCCTATAATTCTAGGTAACGGAATACCGCTTCTGGGTAGTATCGGAAAGCAAATTAATTTGGGGCATATTAAAGCAAATGTCTATACTAACGGATTGGTGCAGAATAAATACAGAATAATAAAACCTGATTGAGTAAATGATTACTTGGACTTGAAAAGTCTCTGCTAAATCTGGTTTATAAAAGACTGAATCAACTTAGAAAATATACAGTCCTATTTGTGATCTTATAGTGAACACTCTATATTTATAATACCTGTAAATAATTTCTGGAAAGGGTGGCTAATGAAGTTTTTGGTAACTGGTGTCCTTCTCTGTACTATTGTGATTGGCTGTCAGAAGTCTTCATCTAATGATAAAAAAGAAGGAACTTCGTTAAAAATGCTGGCGGAATTTAACACAGAAGTTCCCGAGCCTTCCGGGCTTGCTTATAATTCGAAAACGAATACTTTGTTTACTGTATCCGACGGCAATTCTACTGTTTATGAAATTGATTTTAAAGGCAAGATTTTAAGTTCGCTTAAAATTGATAATGTTGATTTGGAAGGAATAGCTCTTTCAGCTAACTGCGATACTATGTATGTAATAGATGAAGCATACAATTATGTATCACAGTATTTAATGGATGGTAAAAAGCTTTATACTTTCCCCCTGAATGTTGCAACAAATCCGCAACATTCATTAGAGGGAATTACTGTAGACGACAAAAATCATTTATTTGTTCTAAATGAAAAAAAACCATGTCTGCTAATGGAGTTCGTTAATCAAAAAAGAGTATTTGATATTGAGCTAAACTATACCAAAGACTGTTCGGATATTTGCTACGATAAGGTCTTAAACTGCTTTTGGCTGGTAAGTGATGAATCTAAAAAGGTAGTGAAACTCAGCAGCAAGTTTGAGATGCTGGCAGAGTATAGAATACCATTTAAGAAGGGAGAGGGAATTGCGGTTGTGGAAGATAAAATCTATATAGTAAATGATGGCAGCCAAAAGTTATTTGTTTTTGAAAAACCGGAGTAATCGGATAAGCAGAGCCGCTCTGTAATAGCGGCTCTTTTTGAGGCAGCATACTCAAATTTATTTGTTTAGTTCTAAATGGGGATGAATAACAACTTCAATTCTTCTGTTCTTAGCTTTACCTTCTTCGCTGGAGTTATTAGCAATCGGTTTCGTTCCGCCCAAACCAACAACGGTTATTCGCGAAGTATCGGCTCCCATAGTTGACATTAAATATTGGTAAACAGAATTTGCCCGATCTTGAGATAACTCGATATTTTTCTGATAGTTTCCAATCCCGTCTGTATGTCCTTCAATAACAACTGTTCCATTCGGAAAGGTTTGAATCGCTTTCTGAATTTTATTCAGCAGACTGAAATACTGCGGTTCGAGAGTGGCTTTATTTTGAGGAAAGTTAATGTTTACAAGTCTAATTGTTATCAGTTCTCCATTCTTAATTACTTCTGCTTCGGAAGGGAGGAACATGGAGGAAATATTATCAATCAGCTTCTGGTTTTTCTCTGTTGTTTCCGAATCGGTTTTGAATTTTACATTCTCTACTTCTATTAAGGCCAATTTGCCTTTGAGTTCCTCGGCAGATTTAGTTAACTCTTCATTTGTTTTCTTAGCGGCATCCAGATCTTGCTTTAATTTCGTGTTCTCGCTTTGTGAATTTGCTAAAGCTGTTTTTGTTTCTTCAATTGTTTTTTTATTCCGATCGATTTCGTTTTTTAAGTTTGAGTTCTCTTTCTGGGATTCTGCAAGTTTAGTCCTTTCGGAATTTATACTTTGCAAAATTTTTGTTGTTATGTTTTGATTATCCGAATCGAATTTAGGCTCAAGTTTAAGATCAGCTGCAATTTTTGCTATGGGATCTTCCCATAATAATTGAAAGTCTTCCCAAGTTTTATCTTCTTCCTGCATTTTCGTAAATGCGGTCTGCATATATGTACCGTGATTAATCTCGTAAAATGCTAAAGCCAAAGATTTCTTGGCTGAAAGAGTATCGTACCGGTTCACATTTAGCATATTCTCAGCATCTAAAAGATGCTGTTTTATTTTTGCTAATGTTTTAGGGGCGTATTTTTCAAGTTTATTGTCTTCAGCTTTTGCTAGCGTCTCCCGGATATTTAACAAATACTGATCTTTGATGGCAACAAGTTCCGCCTCCTTGTAAAGTTTTTCCGCAAGGCCGCTGTATTTTGTTACGCCCTCATTATTCTTATCTGCGAATTCTTCGACTGCAGATACAAAATTATCTTCTGCTTCATTCCAGATTTTTAGTGTGCTTTCGCTTAAACCGTGGATCAAGACAAGTTCCCTGGTTTTCATAAGAGAAGCGAAGTTTGGGCTCAAAGTTTTAGCGGTTTCGATTGTTTTCTTAAATATCTCAATGGATTGATTAAGATTTTCTATAGCACTTTCCGGCTTCTTGTTTTCTTTAATCAACTCAATCGCGTCTGTTAATAATTCTTTAGCCTTTTTGTAATCCGCTTCAGCAAATACACTGCCGCCCGCGCTTAGAGATTTAGATGAAAGGCTTTTAGCCTCATTCTGCAGCGATTCAATAGAAGTTTGCGCTAAAGTTTTTGATGTTAAGACGAGAATAATAAGTGAGAAAATCAGCTTGAATATTGATGACGCTTTCACATTTCCTCCTAAGTAGATATTTGAATCCTGTTAATATTCAACGTAACCAAAGTTTGTTAAAACAGCAATAAATATAATTTAGAATAGAAGTGCTTGTCCGATATAAATTAGCCACGGAAGTTTTATTTTAATGCAGCGCTTTCATCAACCTTTATTTAAACCAAAAAATTAATTGATTCCGGTATCATCAAGATATTGCACAAAAGCCTAAAAAAACTATATATTTGTCCTCGCTTTTAAGCGAATTGTTCTTTGATGCCGGGATGGCGGAATTGGTAGACGCACAGGACTTAAAATCCTGTGGGCATTTATGCCCGTGCCGGTTCGACTCCGGCTCTCGGTACTAGATTATTTACAATGTACATCAAGTTTTATTGGGGTTCTTAGCTCAGTTGGCTAGAGTGTCTGCTTGACGTGCAGAAGGTCATAGGTTCGAATCCTATAGGACCCACAACAATCGGAGTTCACTCCGTTTTTTTTTATAAAGGGTTATGGAAAAGATAAATATAAAATTTCCCGATGGTTCTGTTAGAGAATTCGATAAAGGTGTTACACCTTACGAAGTTGCTAAATCTATATCTAACAGATTAGCCGATGACGCACTTGTAGCAAAAGTGAATGGTTCAATGCGCGATCTTTCGTGTAAATTAGAGAAAGATTCGGAATTGCAGTTATTTACGTTTGACTCCAATGAAGGCAAAGAAACTTACTGGCATTCGTCTTCTCACTTAATGGCTCACGCTGTTCAATCAATCTTCCCGGAAGCTAAATTCGGCGTAGGTCCGGCTATTGAAGGCGGATTTTACTACGATATTGATATTAATTCCCAGCTAACCGAAGAAGATCTTGTTAAGATCGAAAACAAGATGATTGAGATTGCCGGTCAGAAGAATACTTTTAAGAGAACTGAGCTCAGCAAAGCTGACGCGTTGAAGTTCTTCGAGCAAAAAGGGGATCAGTATAAATTAGAAATTATTAGCGAATTGGATGAAAGCGCTACAGCAATTAGTATTTATGACGAAGGCGATTTCACCGATTTATGTACCGGTCCTCATATTCCGGATGCCGGCAGAATTAAGTTTGTAAAGCTTCTCACTGTTTCCGGTTCTTACTGGAGAGGAGATGAGAAGAACAAAAGAATGCAGAGAATCTACGGTATTACTTTTCCTAAAAAGAAAATGCTGGAAGATCATTTAGCATTTTTAGAAGAAGCCAAGAAACGCGATCATAGAAAACTCGGAAAGCAGCTAGACCTTTTTAGTATTCATGAAGAGGCCGGTGCCGGATTGATTTACTGGCATCCAAAAGGCGCTCGTATTAGAAATACTATCGAGACTTTCTGGCGTTCTGCTCACCTTAAAAATGGTTACGATATTTTATATTCCCCGCATATGGGAAAAAGCTGGTTGTGGCAGACAAGCGGACACTTATCCAATTATAAAGATAATATGTACGCTCCAATGAATATTGATGAGCAGGAATACTTTATCAAGCCGATGAACTGCCCGTTCCATATTTTGATTTATCAGTCACAGCTTCGTTCTTACAGAGATTTACCATTACGCTGGGCTGAACTTGGAACAGTTTATCGTTATGAAAAGAGTGGTGTTCTTCACGGGTTACTCCGCGTAAGAGGATTTACTCAAGATGACGCTCATATTTTCTGTACTCAAGAACAGATTGAAGATGAGATCATCGAAGTAATCCGCTTTTCAAATTATATGTGGAAGTCTTTCGGTTTTGAACATCTAAAATTTTATATAGCTACAAAACCGGAAAAAGCTGTTGGTGAAGATGAAATTTGGACTAAAGCAACCAACGTATTGAAACTTGCTTGCGAAAAAGAAGGCATTCCTTACGAGATGGATGAAGGCGGCGGAGCTTTCTACGGACCTAAGATTGATATTAAGATTAAAGATGCGCTAAACCGCGAATGGCAGATGAGCACAATTCAGTTCGATTTCAACTTGCCAGAACGTTTCGGAATGACTTATATTGGTGAAGACGGAAAAGAACATAGACCATATATGGTTCACAGAGCACTGTTAGGATCAATTGAAAGATTCTTTGGAGTTCTGATCGAGCATTATGGTGGAGCTTTCCCAACCTGGCTGGCACCGCTGCAAGTTGCAATTGTTCCGGTTTCTCAAGTATTTATGGATTATGCAAAGAGTGTTGCCGATCAGCTAAAAGCTGCTGATATTAATGTTGAGCTAGATGAAAGAAATGAAAAGATTGGCTATAAGATTCGCGATTGGGAAACCAAGAAAGTACCTTATATGTTAGTTGTCGGCGAAAAAGAGAAAGAAGCTGAAGCTGTTTCAGTAAGACAGCATAAAGTCGGCGATAAAGGAAGTATA
>JBHEKZ010000578.1:0-5758 GCA_041859025.1 Melioribacteraceae bacterium
AAATTTTCTACTGCACTAAATTGTTTCTCATTTGGTTTAGATTTCTTTACAGCCAGTACCGCTAGTTTTTTAGCATTTTCATATTGTTTTGCTGCCAACAAATATTGAGAAGTTAAAATGCAAACATCGGCATCAATTTCATCTCCAGAACTAATCTCTTTTTGAAAATTTTGAATGATTTTTCCAATTTTCTTCGGCTCTTTATCGGCGTAACTAATGATATAAGGAATAATCAGGGTTTCTTTCGATTTCTCATATAGATCGAACAATTTATTCATTCTATCGGTTTCATTAGCAACTAAAAAATATTTTACACTATCTATACCATCTAATCGCCATAAAAGTTTAATCAATTTCACGCGATTTAAATAATTTCCGCTAGGATTCTGTTTTTCGATTAAACCATAGTACTTCAATGCAGAGAGAGAATCTCCGGCTAGTAAGTAAGAATCCGCCAATTGGAGTTCCACCTGGAATAGATAATTACTCTTCCGAAAATTGTTAATTTCTTTTTTCAGCAAATCTACACTCTTGTTATGTTCCCCTCGCTTTTGAAGCGAAAATGAATAAGGTAATAATGAACCGGCTGATGAAGAGTAATTATATATCTTCGAGTATTTCTCTGCTGCCAGTTTATAATTCTTAACACTATACTCAATTGCGGCTTCCTTCATATCATTAGACGCCATTCTTGGACAAAACTTTTTGAATAGGGTTTGTCCGGCAAAATAAAGCTGTGCTTTACTTGAGTAATTGGAAAATGAAGAATCCAGGAGCGATTCCTCAAACTCTACAGAAAGCTCAGAGAGCTTAGCCTCAAAATTGGCTTCAAAATCCAAATCACCGTAGAGTTTTAAAACTTTGTCTGACCCAAATTTATTGCTAATAAATTCGAGAAATGCACCGGAGTAGATATAAGCTAAAGAAGAATAGTTTGAGAAAAATTTGCCCGAGTTAAATAAATTTTCAAGTGAAATTCTGTATCCGTTATTAAACGCTAATTTCGCCGTAAATGTTACCGGATAACCATCAAAATCGTTTTCTGCCCACATGGCTAAACCTTCAATCATTGCCATGTTAAGATTATCGGCAACCTTAAAAGGAGTAACACCAAACTTTGCAGCTACCGTATGCGCAATTTCATGTTTAAGAGTTTGCTTGTAATTCGTATAATTCAAAAAAATCTTATTCATCCACGGTTTAGAAACATCGGCATTGCCCGCGCCAAACGAACTTCTTTTCTGCTCTTTATCATTAAAAATGTAAGATTCTATTTTGGGCGAATTAGAAAGATTTAATTTTTGCAAAACTTGTTCGTAATAGTATTCATGCAATAGCGCAATAAATTCTCTATCTGTTTTTTTAACATTGTTGCCCAAATAAATATCAAAATGCTCAGTGCTAATTTTGTTTTTTAATTCGGACTGGAGTTTATTAGTTGTAGTAGCAAATCCAATATACGGTTTGGTAAATAATACATTAGCTAAAACAATTACAGTAAATGCCCACTTATAAAACTTGTTACTCATCAAAACCTTTCGGTTGCCGATAGCTAATAAAGCCAAATAGAATATCACCAAATTATAAAGCTGATGAAATACTAATGTTGAATTTACAGCAATATCTTCATCGTAAATCGTTCCAGGGAAAAATCCAAAAATCGGGTTATAAAAATATACTTGAGGATAAAAATAGAATTCGAGCAAAGTTGAAGCCAAAATAATGAGAGCGAATCCAATGAAAATGAACCTATTAAAATGCTTTGAGAGTGAAGACGAGATAAATCCGAATATTATTCCCAGCAACATTGCTGGAATTGGCAGAGCTAAATAGAATGCAAATCCATCTTTTAATGGGCATCGCGAATTAAGAAAGCTTGAAAGAGAGCCTATAAATAATGGAATTAAAATGATTGCCAGTAGTGCCTTGTACTCAGCTAAAATAAAAGTAAAAACACCTCCATAGCTGTTCTTTTTATGCGTCGAACATGTGAATAGACCTCCGATAAAAAAGAATAGTACGGAATTAGCCAAAGCAAATTCATACCCAAGCGAATTTGTTAACGGCAGTGTTATGAGAAAAAGATTAATCAGAATAAGAGAGAACTAAAAAAATAATCTCTTATTGCTGATTCTAAGAAATGATGACAATCTAATATTCCGTTGTAGTTTCTCTTTTAATGTCGGCCCCGAGAGCGCTCAACTTTTCTTCGATTTTTTGATAGCCTCTATCAAGATGATAAATTCTCAGCACTTCGGTAATACCCTCAGCAGCTAAGCCGGCAAGAACAAGACAAGCACTAGCACGTAAATCTGTGCTCATCACTTTTGCACCATGAAGAACTTTTACACCTTTAACAATTGCGCTGTTGTTGCTCACTTCAATCTTAGCCCCTAATCGTACTAACTCCGGTACATGATTAAAGCGATCGTGATAAATTGTATCTGTAATTGTTGCTGTTCCGTTTGCAAGCGACATGTAAGAAATCCACTGAGCTTGCATATCCGTTGGAAAGCCGGGATAAACCGCGGTGGTAACATCAACGCCTTGTGGTTCAGCATTCAAAGCATTAACTGAAACTATTCCATCCTTATTTGTTACTTTAATCCCGCTATCTTCCAATTTTGACTCAACTGAATCAATATGCCCAAATGAATTGTAATCTAACTCAATATTACTTTTTGTAATAGCTGCAGCACAGAGAAGGGTTCCGGCTTCGATTCTATCCGAAATATTTTCTATGGATGCAGATTTCAGTTCATCCACACCTTCAATTTCCAATACCGTCGAGCCAACTCCGGAAATTTTTGCTCCCATCATGTTCAAATATTCTGCAAGTTGCGTTATTTCAGGCTCGATTGCGGCATTTGTAATTTGAGTTGTTCCTTTAGCTAAAGTCGCAGCCATCATAGCATTGCCGGTAGCTCCAACAGAAGAAACATCGAAATGAATTTTTGCGCCGTGGAGTTTTTTCGCGTTCGCGATTATGTAGCCTTCATCCAATTCAATCTCAGCACCAAGTTTCTTCATCGCTTCTAAGTGAAGATTAATTGGGCGCGGACCCCAAGCACATCCGCCCGGCATGGAAACCTTCGCAAATCCATAACGCGAAAGCAGCGGTCCCAGCACATAAACCGAAGCACGCATTTTCTTTACATGTTCGTAAGGTGCTATTTGACTATTGATTCCGGTTGTATCAAGTTTAACAATGCTATCGTTATATTCGGCGGAAACGCCAAGCTGCTGAAGAAGTTTTATCATAGTGAAAATATCATTCACTTGAGGAGTATTGGAAATTACATTCATCCCAGAATTCAACAACGTTGCAGGGATTAATGCCAAAGCCGAATTTTTTGCCCCGCTTACTTTTACTCTTCCCGAAAGTTTCTTTCCACCTTGAATTACAAACTTATCCAACCATTCCTCCGCTTATTGAATTCTGTAGATCATTCCGTTGATGCCGACTAAAAATATCTTTCCATATGAGTTAACAGAAAGCCCGTTCAGATTAGAGTAAACTCTCGAATCAACCACATTCCACGTTTCTCCTTTATCCTTCGAAACTAGAATCACGCCTTTGCTTCCAATGATCACACAGTAATCTTCATTAATAAATTTTACTTTTTGGAAACCGCCGGAAAACTTTATATCAAGTCTTTCCCAACTGTTTCCAAAATTTGTTGTTCTTAAAATTGTACCATCACCGCCAACAATAAGCCCAAATCCGTTACTAGTAAGATCAATTGACTTCAAATAGTTTGTTTCTGCATTTTTATCATCAATCTTAACTTTGAACCAGCTGTCTCCTCCGTTAGTTGTTGCCAGCACAGTTCCATTCCAACCAACAGAAAAACCTTTTTTGTCATTGAAGAATGAAACATCAAAAAGTATTTCGGAAGTACTTGTTTTTGTTTTAGTCCAAGAATAACCGCCGTCTAACGATTTTAGAATTGTCCCTTTGTTACCTGTAATGAATCCTGTTTGCTCACCAAAAAATTTCACTCTAAAAAATGTACTACCTTTAGGCTGAGGAATCTGGATCAGTGAATCTAGATTGTTCACACCATAGTAAATAGTAGAAGAATCCCCTACTACTATTGCGTTCCCTTTTCTCATTAAGTAGACATCACTAAGATTAAGTTTTCTGCTGGATGCTTTTTTGACCCAGGTATCGCCTCCGTCAGTTGAGGTTAAGATTGAACTGGAATCGCCCACAGCAACAGCGAAGTTCACATCGGAAGCAAAAGAAATTGCGTTTAGATTTGATATAACTCCGCTTGAAACTCTTGTGATTTCCGAGAGCTTCATTTTTTTGTTGTCCGATTCAAACAGTGTCTGAATACTATACTTTTTAAACTTCTCTAGTTCATTGCTATTCAGTATAGATGAGACTTGGTTAATCACCAAGTACATAAGTACTAGCAGGAAGATGCCGGCGCCTATAAATGTTGCGGCAGCAAAGAATTTATATTTCTTCGTTCTCTGAGGTACTTTTTCAAAATAACTAGTTTGGATTTTGGATAACTGCTTATCAACTTCCAAAACTTCATCATACATTTCTTCGCAGTTTGCATAACGTGAATTTGGATCTTTCTGCAAAGCTTTACTTATAATTTTCTCAAGTTTATCCGGAAGTCCGGTTACCCGTTCACTAATTTTTGGAATGTTTTTCTTAAGATGACCGTCCATAACCTCATATTCACTTGTCGAATCGAACGGAGGCTGGCCAACAATCATCTCATATATTGTGCATCCGATAGAATAAATGTCGCTTCTGTTGGTAACATCATGACCGCGGATTTGCTCCGGACTCATGTAATAAACCGTTCCAATTTTGGAGCCGGTTTTGGTCATATTATTATCCATCAAAGATTTCGAAATACCGAAATCCATTATCTTGGTAATACCATCTTTGTTAAGAATGATATTTGAAGGCTTTATATCTCTATGAATGAAACCTCTTTGGTGAGCATAGCCAATTCCCTGCAGAAGATGTTTTAGTATATAAATAACATCTTGAAGGTTAAATCTGCCTTGCCGGTCAATTACCTTTTCGAGACTTTCCCCTTCTACATACTCCATAACAATTCCTAAAAGATTGGAGTATTCAATAAAACCATGAACTCCAACAATATTAGGATGAGTAAGCTTTGCTTGGTTTTTAGCTTCCCGTTTAAAACGCTCTACAAAGCGCTCTTTATCAATAACAGATGAACTAAGAAGTTTGATTGCCACATATCGGTCAAGTCTGGTATCGTATGCCTTATAAACGATTCCCATTCCGCCCTTACCGAGTACGGAAACCACTCTAAAGTTATCAATTACTTTCCCGATTAAATTTTCCATAAAAAGTATCGCAAAATTTTATTGCAATATAATAAATTGTGCCGTTTGAAAAACTGAAAGTGTTGGTTTGCGAGGTTCTATATAAAAATTATCGATAATAGTTTTTCAAAGTTAACAGTATTGGTAAAAACAGTTTGATAACTTGTAATCGTTTTTAGACTTCCACTAAACCATAGATTTTGGAAATACTCGTTTGTTAATTTCTTCCGATTAACTACATAAGGTAAATAAAGAAAGATTTTTGAAAAGTTGTTTTATTCTCTAAAGCAAGGGCAACCATTTTGCTGGAAAATGGTTGCCCTTTTTAGAAACTTATAGAATAAATCAGCTATTTTTCAACGCTATTTGACTAAAACCATTTTACGAGAACTCAAGAAATTACCAGCAGTTAGTCTATAGATGTATGTACCAG
>JBHEKZ010000127.1:0-4869 GCA_041859025.1 Melioribacteraceae bacterium
TAATGGAATGTAAACCTTATACCATTGATTTGGGTATATCCAAGGGAGATACTTTGACAAACTTGTCTTTGCAGTTTTTTTATTGCCCGTATCTTCTAGAAAAATCGATGGCATTTGAAAGCCGCCCATTTCTACTTCAGAGAGAATATTTAGTACGAGAGTATCTTTTAGCATCAAATCTCTTCCTAGCCATCCATCACTAGCAATTGCGAAAGCCCAGTCACCTTTTTCGCCAGACTTCCAATTCATCTTAATAGAATAGTTTCCCACTAAGGAATATTTTGTAGTAACCGGAGCTTTACTTCCATTGATAAGTTCTAACGTACTTGGAGCTGTAAAAAATCCCCAAGAAGGGTCGTAAAATGATGGTGTTGGGCTATCTGCAAAAAATACAATGTCATTCGCATTTACCGGTTTTGCCGTTGCAATACTAAATGCTTTATCGCTAACATCAGAGATTGGGTTTTCAACTCCCGTGATTTTAATTAATGCAACATCGGATTTTGCTGCTGGTAAAGTCCAATTATATGTTCCAGTAATAGCCGATGTCGAATTAGTAATTAAATTCCATGTAGAACCATTATTTAAGGAGTATTCTATTTTTACATTTGCAACTCCTTTAGCTTCGAACATAATATTTTTTTTGGAACCAGCGTCCCAACTTTGATAACCATTTGGTGAAATAACATTAATGGAATAAATAACTTCGCCAATCCTGAATACTTTATCACTAACATCAGAAATGGAGGCATTGCTGTTATCAGAAATTTTCACTAAAACCGTAGTCGAAGTAATATCGGGTAATGTCCATTCAAACTTTTGTTTGCTTGCATCTTCAGTTCCAATCAAATTCCATTTTGAACCGTTATCCGCAGAGTATTCCAATTTAACTGTTGCAATATTTCCGCTATTCCAAGTAATGTTCTGCTTAGTTCCTTTTCCCCAATCCTCACCACCGTTAGGTGATGTTAAAGAAACAAATTTAGTAACGGACGACTGCTGTTTAAGATCAAAGCGAAGAACACGGTTGTTGGAATAATCTGCAACCCACAAGTAGCCATTAGCATTATCTATAGCGATAGCTCTTGGAACGTTTAGGCTTGATGGTGTAGGAGGAGCTGGAACTGCTTTAGACACAAAATCAGCCTGTCCAAGTACATAATCAGCATCTGCACCATTAGCTTTGTAAGCACCATTCTCATAAACTAATATTCTGTGGTTGCTTTCCTGTACTAAGTAGATTCTTCCTTCAGCATCGCCCCAAACAAATCTTGTGCTGCCGCTTCCGTTTTTAGTTGTTGCGCTAAGTTTTGAAGTAAAATCTACTTGACCAAGAACGCCATCAGCATCGGCGCCATTAGCTTTTTGTGCAGCACCATTAAATTTTAGAAATCTGTTGTTGCCGTAATCGCTAACCCAAAGTCTTCCATCTTGATCTACAAATAGACCATTTGGATTTGCCATCTTGGCTGCATTTGTCGCACTAGCATTAGTAGTAAAATCCGGTTGACCTAGAACGCCATCAGCAGCAGCGCCATTTGCTTTTGCAGCAGCGTTATCAAAACGTGTTACACGATGGTTATTAAATTCACTAACCCATAAAGTTCCAGCATCATCAACTTGAATTCCACATGGACCGGATACTTTTGTTGCACTGGCAGCAGTAGCGCTAGTAACGAAATCAGCTTGACCTAACACTCCATCGGCACTTGCACCGCTAGCTTTTGTTGATGCATTATCAAATCTTAAAACACGGTTGTTTGAAAAATCGCCAACCCAAAGTCTTCCGTTTTTGTCAACATGAACGCCTATTGGATTGTTTAACTTTGCTTGTGTTAATCCGGACGATACAGTTGTAAAATCAGGTTGTCCTAAAACTGCTTCTGCTGCACCACCGTTCTTTACGGCTTCAGCTGAAGTATATCTTAAGATTCTATGATTCGATCTATCAGCAATGAAAAGTTTACCAGTTGTTGGATCTAAAGCAATTCCATTTGGCGCATTTAATTTATTATTTCCTGATCCGGCAGTTTTCGTAACAAAATCAGCTTGTCCTAGAACACCGGAAGCACTCATGCTATTTGCAACAGTAAACTGCTTCTTAATTTCAAAACGAAGAACTCTATTGTTGCTGAAATCTGCAACCCAAATATTTCCAGTTACATTATCCACGGTCATTGCGCGAGGCACATTAAAACTTGCAGCTGTTGCTGGAGTAAGTGCTGTTTTTGTTGTAAAGTCTGGTTGACCCAATACAAAATCTGCATCTGCACCGTTAGCTTTAGCAGCGCCATTTTCATAGACTAAAATTCTGTGATTATCTTCCTGAACACAGTAGATTCTTCCAAAGTTATCGCCCCAAATAAAACGGGTTGTACCACTTCCGCTTTTTGTTGTAGCGGCTGTCTTCGTTGTAAAATTAGGTTGACCAAGCACACCATTTGCATCAGCACCATTAGCTTTGCCGGCGGCAGAGTCAAAGCGTAAATATCTGTTATTGCCGTAATCGCTCACCCATAATCTTCCCTCACTATCAACAAATAATGCATTTGGATTTGCCATTTTCGCAGCTGTTAATCCGCTTGTATTAGTAGTAAAATCTGCTTGACCTAACACAGCATCTGCCGACGCACCATTTGCTTTACCGGCAGCGTTAGTAAATTTAGTAACACGATGATTGTTAAACTCACTAACCCAAAGATTTCCCTTGTTATCCAGCATAATTCCACAAGGGCCGGAAAGTTTTGAAGCAGTAACTCCTGCAGTACCAGTTGTAAAATCTGGTTGTCCTAATACTCCATCTGCATTAGAACCGGAAGCTTTAGAAGAAGCGTTATCAAATCTTAGTACGCGGTTGTTTGTAAAATCGCCAACCCACATTCTTCCATTGTTATCGATGTGAATTCCAATTGGATTATTAAATTTTGCCGCAGTTGTCCCGGCAGTTTTTGTTGTAAAATCAGCTTGACCAAAAACAGCTTCTGCTTTTGACCCGTTTGTGACAGCACTTGCTGAACTCCAACGCAGAATTCTATGGTTGGATCTATCAGCCACAAATACTTTACCTGTTGTTGGATCAACAGCAACACCATTTGGTCCGCTTAGCTGATAATCCGAAGTTCCAGATGTTTTAGTTACAAAATCTGTTTGTCCTAATACACCGACAGCAGACTGATAATTAGATAATTGTGCAAAACTAATTGTGCTAACTAAGATCAGTATTGCAACTGAGAAAAGAGTACGTCTGAGCATTATGACTCCTATGTTTATGAAGTTGGTTTTGAAATTCTATGCAACTATTATGCTACTGAATCACTTTCTTTGACAATAGAAATAACTTTTTTCAATCTATCCTTATTCTTAAATCGATAAATGCTAACAAAGGAATAACCCTGACCTCTAACTTGAATTGTAATTTTGTTACTCCTTAACACTCCCCATCATAATACCTTTGATGTAATATTTTTGAAGAGCAAGGAAAACTACAAGCACCGGGAAAATTGTAATCACTGAACCAGCCATCAGCATTTCTGTGTCTTGAACGTGTTCGCTGCTAAGATTAGCTAGTGCCACCGGCAATGTATACATATTGGAATCGGTCATAACAATCAACGGCCAAAGAAAGTCATTCCACGTCCCCATGAACGTGAACAAACCAAGCGTAACTAGAATCGGTTTACATAACGGAAGAATTACTTTTAGATAAATTTGTAATTCAGTAGCACCATCCATCTTTGCAGCTTCAATTAAGCTGTCTGGAATTGAGTATGCATATTGTCTAATCAAAAAGATTCCGAAGATACTCGCCATACCCGGGACAATGATTGCCCAGTAAGTATTAATCAGCCCCATATTCTTAAGCAATAGAAAAACCGGAAGCATTGTAACTTGCCCGGGAATGATCATCGAACTCAACAAGAATTTGAATAAGCTTTCTTTTTTAGCGAATCTAAATTTTGCAAACGCATAGCCGCCCATCGAATTTAGAAGCAAAGAAAAGAAAGTTGCACCAAGAGAAATGATAACGCTATTAAGCAGATAGCGTGTTAGATTTAATCTTGAGAATAATATTTCATAGTGCGAGAAATCGAATTTCTCCGGGAATAACTTTGGAGGATAAGTATTTGAAGCTCCGGTTGACATAAATGAAGCAGAAACCATCCAAAGGAATGGAAGAAAAGTAATTACAGCAAAAAATATTGCGAGAGCAATAACTAAATATTTTTTAAGTTTAGCCATTTCTCTCCTTCTGTAATTTGAATTGTATCGTAGTGCCGATTAAAATAATTACAGTTAGCATAAATGCAAGCGCGGTTGAGTAACCAATATTCCACCATCTAAAACCTTCTTGATACATATAAAGCACAATGCTGAGCGTGCTGTTCAACGGGCCACCTTGTGTCATGACATAAGGTTCTGCAAAAAGCTGGAAATAACCAATCATAGTTATTACACTTATGAACAAAGTAGTAGGTGCAAGTTGCGGAATAGTTATATGCTTAAACTGCTGCCACGCAGAGGCTCCTTCAATACTAGCCGCCTCGTAAAGTTCTTCCGGTATGTTTTGTAAGCCGGCTATAAAGATTACCATGTTGTATCCGAAATTTTTCCACACTACAAGAAGAATAATTGCAGGCATAGACCAATTTGGATCGCCAAGCCAATCAACCGGGCCAATTCCTATGAAGCTCAATAAGTAGTTTAATAATCCAAAACGAGGATGATATATATAGCGCCAAACAATTGATACCGCAACATGAGTTGTAACAACAGGCAGAAAATAAATTAACCGGAATACTCCTTTGAACCGGATAAACTTTGAATTTAGTAAAACAGCGGCAGCTAATGAGGCTGCAACTGAAAGCGGTC
>JBHEKZ010000239.1:0-2850 GCA_041859025.1 Melioribacteraceae bacterium
AAGGTTGATAAGCAAGGGAAAATACTACCTTGGTATTCTGATGATTTAGGCCAAGCATACGATCATGTAATTAATCTTACTTGGAAGTTTTGGGACTCAATGAGAATAGATTCAAATGGGCTTCCTTATTACATGAATCACCAAGTGTGGAAGCGTGATAAAAATGATCCACGTGGTATTGGTGGAGACCAAGTATCTATGGCTTTATCATCTTGGCGCTTATTATACGCTTACAACGGCGATCCAAAAATTCTAGCAAACATGAAATTTATGGCTGATTACTATTTATCACATTCTCTTTCCTCAAAAGAATGTGTTTGGCCTAATATTCCTTATCCATACAATACTTCAGTACTCTCGGGTGTTTATGATGGTGATATGATTCTTGGTAAAGGGTATACGCAGCCCGATAAAGCCGGTTCTTTCGGCTATGAATTATTAAATCTGTATAAAATAACAGATGGGACGAAATATTTAGAAGCTGCAACCGATATTGCTAACACTCTTGCCAAACATGTTGTTGTGGGGCATCAATATCAATCACCTCTACCATACAGAGTTAATGCACTTACTGGCGAAGTAGGAGTTCTAAAAGATGGTGAAATCGAAAAGATCAAATATGCATATACTTCTAATTGGACAAGTACAATGCTTTTGTTTCGTGATCTTTCAGCCATTAAAAAAGGTATGGTCGAACAATACAAGAAAAGCTATGACACCATTCTTGATTGGATGAAGAATTATCCAATGAAAACAAATAAATGGGGACCTTTCTTTGAAGATGTTGGATTGTGGTCTGATACGCAAATAAACGCAATAACATTTGCTGAATTCGTTTTAATGAATCCGGATGAGTTTTCTAACTGGAAAAAAGAATCATTTCAGATTATTGATTGGGTGTATGAAGAATTGATTAATGAGAAATGGGAAACTTACGGTGTTGCTGCCGTTAATGAACAAACTCACTACAGAGTTCCGGGAAATAGTCATACAGCTAGACAGGGAGTTGCGGAGTTACTTTATGCATCAAAGACTGGAGATGAATTCAGAAAAGGTGTTGGTCTAAGACAGTTAAACTGGGCAACTTACATGGTTAATACTGATGGAGAGAATACCTATCCAAATAACGAAACATGGTTGACTGATGGTTATGGCGATTATGTGAGACATTATCTTAAAGCAATGGGCATTTTCCCGGAGTTGGCGCCGGCAAACCAGAACCATTTAGTTAAAACATCTTCAATCATTAAGTTTATTCTATACAGCACAAATAAAATTGAGTATAAGGTATTTGATAAAGCCTCTACCGAGGTGTTGAGATTGAAAGCCAAACCCAAAAAAGTGTTTTTAAATGATAAGCCAATTTTTGAATCTGACATAAGAGATAAGAAAAATTACTGGCGTTGGGTTCCATTAGATAGAGGAGGTTATATCAATCTGGTTCATAAAAGCGGTACTAAAATCAAGATTGAGCTTTAGCAATATAGCGTTAAAATTCGGTTATTTGTCGTTTTTACCAATAGACAGATAATATTTACGGAAATACCAGAATCCCCGGGAATGCTCTCTTATTTTTCTTTTCGAAAAAATGAATGTCGATGCTGCAATTTGATTCATTGGCAAAGGCCGCAGTTCCACAACTCCCGGAGAATTTATGAAAAGGTATTATTCGATTGTTGCACTTATCTTTTTGACCTTTTTTGTCATTTCCTTTGTAACAAATATCCTCGGGGCGCTAAATCCGGAAATGATTAATAGTTTTAAGCTTAGTCTATCCCTTTCAGCGTTACTGCCATTTTCTTTTTTTATCGCCTACGGAGTTATGTCTATTCCTGCTGGAATGCTGGTTGAAAAGTATAAAGAGAAAAAAATAATGCTGGCTGCTTTTGCTGTATCAATGGCTGGAACACTTTTATTCTCCTTTTTCCCGTTCTATGCGGTTTTTATACCTTCTCTTTTTTTAATGGGAGCCGGTATGGCTATGCTTCAAGTAGTAATAAACCCATTACTCAGAGTAGCTGGAGGAGAAGAACATTTTGCATTTAATTCCGTAATGGCTCAATTAGTTTTTGGTGGCGCATCATTTTTAGCGCCGATGTTTCTTTCTGGTTTAGTCGATTATATTAAGAATGTCAGAACAACTTCTTCGGAAAACATCTTTAACTATTGGCTGCCGCAAAATCTGAACTGGATTTCACTTTATTGGATATTTTCGATCGCATTAATAGTAATGTTTGCTATTGTATACGTAGCAAAATTTCCTCGTGTAGAAAGAAAAGAAGAGGAAAAATCTGGCAGCTGGGAAACTCACAAATCTTTATTCAAGAATAAAACGGTTGTATTATACTTTATTGGGATTTTTGCGTACGTAGGAACTGAACAAGGTGTATCATACTGGATTTCGAAGTTCTTATTTACATATCATAATTATGATCCAATTTCAACAGGCTCTTCTGTTGTGGGTTGGTTCTGGGGTATGATGTCGATTGGGTGCTTGCTTGGGTTAGGTTTGTTAAAAATTTTTGACAGCAGGAAAATTTTAGTCTACGCATCAGTAATTTCAATTCTGTTTCTTTTACTAGGTTTATTTGGAAGCGGAGGAGTTGCCTTAATTGCATTTCCGGCAATCGGCTTCACAATATCAGTAATGTGGTCAATAATTTTCTCATTAGCTCTCAATTCTTTGGATAGCCATCATGGATCATTTTCCGGCATTCTTTGTACAGCAATTATTGGCGGCGCATTTATACAATTATTTATCGGCTGGCTCGGAGATTTGTTCGGACTTAGGTTTGGCATGTCATTTATCTTTCTAACACTACTTTACATCCTAAGCATTGGCATTTGGGC
>JBHEKZ010000456.1:0-10821 GCA_041859025.1 Melioribacteraceae bacterium
GTTAATGTTACCAACACTGGAGACCGCGCCGGAAAAGAAGCGGTGCTTATGTATTTATCGGATAAATATGCAAGCGTTTCGCCATGCAATAAGCGGTTAAAAGGATTTAAGAAAATTTCTCTTGAACCGGGTGAAACAAAAGCAGTTGAGTTTCAAATCAAGCCGGAACATATGTCTTTCATTGATCTGAATTTGAAGTCGGTTGTTGAAAAAGGAACATTTATCTTAAGTGTAGAAAATCTCAAAGCCGACTATGAATTAAAATAAATATGCTTTTCCTTAATGTTTGATAATGATCTTACCCTTTACCGGGTTTTAGCATAGATCGGGGGTAAGATAGTTATTATGATATAGAAAATTTTCGCAGCGAAGTGAAAAATTTGCAATTATTTATATGTGAATTCTTACCTTCATTATTCTTAATTTCACTTCAAATAAAATTTTCCGTTGAGGTTAAGATGAGAATTAAGAAAATCTTTACATTCATAATCGTAGTAATTTCTTCGCTAATCATTTCTTCTTGCGGATCTTCCGCAATCGTTCAAAGTTCATTCAAAACAAGTGAAATTAAAATTGATGCTATCGTTACGGATTGGCAAAGCAATTTAAAGCATTTTCCCGATCAGAAAATCTGGCTTGGATTCAGCAATGATGATAAATATTTTTATTTGTGTTTAGCTACAGAAGACAGAATGAAAGCGATGCAGATGTTGAGAAACGGATTTATCACTTGGTTTATTCCGGCTAGTGGAAGCGACAATACTTTTGGAATTAAATATCCTCTGCCTAATAAAAATATTCCCCGAGAACAAATGCAGAGTATGGGAAGAGATATGATGCAGCAAGGTGGGCTGGATAAAATTGCTGAACTGATGATTGAAAGGCAGAACGAAATACAAATATTAAATTCTGAAAAATATTCACTTTCGTTACTTCCCGTTGAAAATAAAGATGGAATAAAAGCCAAGCTTGGTTATAGCGAAGGTAAGTTTGTTTATGAGCTTCAAGTTCCACTGGCGGTACATGAGGATTTTTCGTTTCAAATAGCCGCTTTGCCTGGAGAGGATTTTCAAGTAAAATTTGAAACGGAACAAGCTGAAGCTGTTACTGGCGGAAGAAGTGGCGGAATGATGCCTGGAGGCGGTGGAGAAAGTGGGGGCGGGCAAAGAGGATCTGGCGGAATGAGGCAAGGGGCTGGAGGTGGAAACATGCAGAGATTTCAAATGCCGGAGCCGCTTAATTTCTCCACTAACGTAAAATTGGCTGCAAAAAAATGATTTTGTCGAGGTCGATTCATGAAAAGATTCGACCTCTTTTTCTGCTTATTAAAATAATAAGTAAGCTTATCATATTAATAAGCTCAAAACAACTCCTCTTCTAAACTCAGTTTTTCCTATTTGAATTCAAGCCAAATTATTGCTTTCTGTAAAGAAGATTGTGAATTATGAGGCATAATTTTTGCGCCAATTTCCACTTACTTTATGATACTCATAAACGAAACAGCAACAGTTAACTAATAATGGAGTGATTAATGGCTTCGACTGCACCATCTACTATTTCTGCCAAAGCTAACGGCAATGGACAGAGTTATTCTTTCGCACTTACCGTGCTTACCTCGCTCTTTTTTATGTGGGGATTCATAACATGCTTGAATGATATCTTGATTCCTCATTTGAAAGCGGTATTCACACTTAATTATACACAGGTAATGTTGATTCAATTTAGTTTTTTTACTGCTTATGCCGTTGTATCGCTCCCATCAGGAATGTTAGTTGAGAAGCTTGGGTATAAAAACGGAATTGTAATTGGACTAATTACTGCGGGCATAGGTTGCCTTATGTTTTATCCAGCTGCGGGTTATCAATCATTTATTATGTTTTTAGTTGCACTGTTTATTTTAGCCAGCGGTATTACCTTACTTCAGGTAGCAGCTAATCCGTATGTAGCTATTTTAGGTAAACCGGAAACAGCTTCCAGCAGATTAAATCTTACACAAGCATTTAATTCACTCGGAACAACAATTGCTCCATTGTTTGGCTCAATCTTGATCCTTTCCCTGGCAGTAAAAACAGCTGAAGAGATGAAAAATATGTTGCCCGCAGATGTTACAGCTTACAAACTTGCTGAAGCTAGTGCGGTTCAAGCTCCTTATTTAGGATTAGCGGCTGTTTTATTTGCAATTGCTGCAATGTTTGCAGTTATTAAACTTCCAAAGATAGAGGCTTCCGAAGTTGGCTCAAGCGGCGGTGATGGCGGTAGTTTAGATCATCATCATTCCAGCGCTTGGGGATACAAGCATTTAGTACTTGGCGCAATTGGTATCTTTGTTTACGTCGGCGGAGAAGTTTCTATCGGATCATTTCTTGTAAACTATTTTGGTCAACCGGAAATTGCCGGGTTGAAAGAAGCTGATGCCGGAAAGTTTGTTTCTTTCTATTGGGGTGGTGCTATGATAGGAAGATTTCTTGGTGCTTATTTAACAACTAAAATAAAACCAAATTTATATTTGATGACTAATGCAATAATTGCAGCTGCGTTGGTTGTTATTTCGATGCTTACATTTGGACAAGTTGCTATGTGGTCGATTCTTGCTGTAGGCTTGTTTAATTCGATTATGTTCCCGACAATATTTACTTTAGCTATTGATGGTTTGGGAAAACATACAGGACAAGCATCAGGAATCTTATGTACGGCAATTGTAGGCGGCGCGTTGCTTCCGGTTCTACAAGGATATTTTGCCGATACAATTGGAATTCAACATGCTTTCTTTATCCCGGTTCTATGCTACATCTACATTGCATATTATGGCTTTAAGGGATACAAACCAGCTTTAAGATAAATCTACTAATGCATAGAAAATTTCGCCTTAAACCGGCGGATTTGTAAAAGGAAACCTTTATGGAAAGAACTAAAGTTACTGTTGGAATTGATGTTGGCGGAACGAACACTGTTTTTGGATTTGTAAGTGAAGCTGGTAAAATAATTTTCGAATCATCAATACCTACTCGTGCAGAACAAAAAGCTGATCAGTTGTTTGAAAGATTATTTAAAGAGATTAACTCATCGTTCAAGAAACTTGAAAAAAAATATGAACTAGTTGGAATAGGAATTGGCGCTCCAAATGCTAATTACTACAAAGGTACCGTAGACTCGCCTCCAAACTTAAATTGGGGAAGCGTAAATGTTTTAAAAGTCGTTAAAAAGTATTCTCCGCTTCCTTCGGCAATTACTAATGATGCAAACGCTGCTGCGATTGGAGAAATGATTTTTGGCGCCGCAAAGGGAATGAAGGATTTTATTGTTATTACACTTGGTACCGGCTTGGGAAGCGGAATAGTAGTTAACGGACAATTAGTTTACGGTGCGGATGGATTTGCCGGCGAAATTGGTCATACAATTCTTGATCCGAACGGAAGAGAATGCGGTTGCGGAAGAAAAGGATGTTTAGAAACATATGCTTCCGCAACGGGAATTCGTAGAACTGTATTTGAATTGATTGGAACAACAAATACTCCGAGTACATTACGTGCGAAAAATTTTGCAACGCTTACCGCTAAAGAAATAGCTGACGCCGCAAAGAAAGGAGATAAGCTTGCGCTTGCTGCTTTCGATTACACCGCAAAGGTTCTTGGCCTTAAAATGGCGGATTCCGTAGCTCATTTAAGTCCGGAAGCAATTATTCTTTTCGGTGGCTTAGCTTTGGCCGGCGATTTAATCATTGCTCCAACTAAACGCTACATGGAAGAATACATGCTTAACATTTTCAAAAACAAAGTAAAAGTAATTCCGTCTGCTCTGCCTGGTGCAAGCGCAGCTGTTCTTGGTTCAAGCGCGTTAATATGGAATGAATTGAAAAAAATATAATTACATAAGGAAGGGCTATTGCCCTTCCTTATAGCTGCCTTAATCTCCGTCTGAATCATAGAAATGAAAAAACCAAAGACACTACCAAATAAAAAACAAACACAGAGGAAGTAATGAAATTCAGATCATTAATGATCGCTATGATTATTGCATCATCTTTTGTCTATTCACAAAAAATGAACGAAGATGTGCTAAATAAAAAAGTTGACGAGCTTCTTGCAAAAATGACACTTGAAGAAAAAATCGGTCAAATGACTCAGGTTGATTTAGACGCAATTAAAAAAACACCAAAAGATGTAGCCAAGTATGCAATAGGCTCTTTGCTTTGCGGAGGCGATACTGAAGCTCCGGAAATTTCAGCAAAAGGCTGGGCCGATACTTATGAGAAATATCAAAACATAGCTGTTAAATCTCGTTTAGGTATTCCAATCCTTTGGGGAATCGATGCAGTCCACGGACATAACAATGTTGATGGTGCTACAATATTTCCGCACAACGTTGGCTTAGGCGCAACACGTAACCCTGTGTTAATTGAAAAGGTTGCTGCGGTTACCGCACAAGAAATTAGGGGAACTGGAATTCAATGGGACTTTGCGCCATGCGTAGCTGTTGCACGCAACGAACGCTGGGGAAGAACTTATGAAAGTTACGGCGAAGATCCGGATCTCGTTAAGAAACTCGGCGTAGCTTATGTGCGTGGAATGCAGACAAAAGATTTAGCCGGTAAAACAGCTGTGCTTGCAAGTGTAAAACACTTCATGGGTGATGGCGGAACAACAAACGGAAAAGATCAAGGCAATACTGAAGTCGACGAAGCTACACTTCGCAAAATTCATTTGCCTGGTTATGTCGAAGCGATTAAAGCCGGCGCAAAAAACATTATGATTTCCTACAACAGTTGGAATGGCGCTAAGTTGCATGGTCACAAATATTTGATGACAGACGTTCTAAAAGGCGAACTTGGCTTCAAAGGCTTTGTTGTTTCCGATTGGGCAGGAATTGATCAATTGGACAAAGATTATAAAACAGCAATTGAAAAAACCATTAATGCCGGAATGGATATGGTTATGATTCCAAACGGTTCGGATAAAGCAAACAACTACATTCAATTCATTACTTTTTTGAAAGAATTGGTTAATGAAGGCAAAGTTCCGATGAGCAGAATTGATGATGCGGCCCGCAGAATATTAAAAGTAAAATTGGAAATGAACCTCTGGGAAAATTACGGTGTGGATAGAAAACTAACCGAAGCAGTTGGTTCACCGGAACATAGAGCAGTTGCACGCGATGCGGTTCGTCAATCGTTAGTGTTATTAAAAAACGATAACAACACTTTGCCGCTATCAAAAGAATTAAAAAGAATTCATGTAACCGGAAGAAGTGCTGACGATATTGGAAATCAATGTGGCGGTTGGACAATTATTTGGCAAAGCAAAAGTGGAAACGTTATAAAAGGCGGAACAACTATTCTAGAAGCAATTAAGAATACAGTTTCTGGTGAAACTACTATTACAACTTCAACGGACGGTTCCGGCGCTGAAGGTGCAGATGTTTGTGTTGTTGTTGTTGGAGAAACTCCTTACGCTGAAATGTTTGGCGACCGCGAAGATTTAAGCTTGGCAAAGGAAGACGTTGCCGCCATTGAAAAAGCTAAGGCTTCCGGTGTTCCGGTTGTTGTTGTTTTACTTTCCGGCAGACCAATGATTATTGAAAATGAATTAAAGAATGCAAATGCCTTTGTAGCAGCGTGGCTGCCTGGAACAGAAGGACAGGGAGTTGCAGATGTTTTGTTCGGAGATTTCAAACCGACCGGAAAGCTTCCTCACTCTTGGCCAAGAAACATGAAGCAAATTCCAATAAATGTCGGCGATGCTAATTACGATCCTCTCTTCCCGTTTGGATTTGGTTTAACATATTAATCTATAAATAAGAGGCTGTAACAAGCCTCTTTCTTTAAAGGAGAAATTACACGATGAAAAAAATGTTTTTGTTTTTCTTGATTTGCTCTGCTGTGTTTGCTCAAAGCAAAACATTTACTCAGCGCGCAGATTCAGTTTTGGCTTTAATGACTCTCGAAGAAAAAGTTGGCCAGCTTGTTCAGTATAGCGGTGATTGGGCTACCGGTGCCGCTCAAGGTAGGCCATCTGAGACAAGTGACGAATTGTTAAAGAAAGGAAAGATTGGCTCGTTCCTAAACATTGTTAGTTCCGAAAAGACAATGAAACTTCAAAAAATTGCAGTGGAGCAATCGAGATTAAAAATTCCACTCATTTTTGGTCTGGATGTAATCCACGGATACTTCTCAACTTTTCCAGTTCCGATTGGAGAAGCAAGTTCCTGGAATCCCTCGCTGGTTGAAAAATCCGCGCGCATGCAAGCAGTAGAAGCCTCTTCTGCTGGTATTCACTGGACATTCAACCCGATGGTTGATATTGCTCGCGATCCAAGATGGGGAAGAGTTATGGAGGGCAGCGGAGAAGATCCATATTTAGGTTCATTAATGGCCGTAGCGCGTGTGAAGGGTTATCAAGGAAATGATCTTACAGCAAATAATACAATTTTAGCGTGTGTTAAACATTACGCTGCATATGGCGGCGCAGAGGGTGGACGCGATTACAATACTGTAGATTTATCGGAAAGAAACTTACGCGAATTTTATTTGCCTCCTTACAAAGCAGCGGTTGAAGCTGGTGCCGGATCATTGATGGCTTCGTTTAATGAAATTGGTGGCGTTCCATCATCGGCAAGTAAATTTTTAATGACTGACATTTTGCGAGGAGAATGGAAGTCAGATGCTTTCGTTGTGAGTGATTGGAATTCAATTGGTGAGTTAATTCCTCATGGTGTTGCTAAAGATAGAAAACATTCAGCCGAACTAGGCATTAAAGCAACTGTTGATATGGATATGGAAACGAGCGCATATTTTTATCACCTCGCAGACTTAGTGAAGGAAGGAAAAGTTGATATTAAATTGGTAGATGACGCTGTTCGTCGTGTTCTGATTGCGAAATTCAAACTCGGCTTGTTCGACAATCCATATAAATACTGTGATGTTGAACGAGAGAAGAAAACAATAAAAAGCAAAGAAATTGTTGATGCAACAAGAGAAGTTGCACAGGAAACTTTAGTTCTTTTGAAGAATGAGAAAAACATTCTGCCTTTAAGCAAGTCCTTAAAATCAATTGCGCTAATTGGACCGCTTACAAAATCAAAATCAAATCCCCTAGGTGGCTGGGATGCGTTAGGCGACAGCACAATGGTTACAACTTTTTATGATGGAATAGAAAAAAAATTAGAAAGCAAAGTAAAAATTAATTATGCGGAAGGATGTAAAATACTTGGCAAGGATAAAAGTGGCTTTAATGCTGCTGTTAAAGCGGCAAAAGCATCGGAAGTTGTTGTAATGTTCGTTGGCGAACATCGTGGTATGAGCGGCGAAGCAAACTCTCGCGCAACATTAGATTTGCCGGGTGTTCAAGAAGATTTGGTTAAAGAAATAAAAAAAACCGGAAAACCTGTAATTGTTGTATTGATGAATGGAAGACCTCTTACCATCCCTTGGTTGCAAGAAAATGTAAATGCAATTGTTGAAGCGTGGTATCCTGGAATCAGTACCGGACTTGTTGCCGCTGATGTTTTGTTTGGAGAGGTAAATCCTAGCGGAAAATTGCCTATAACATTTCCTCGCTACGTTGGACAAGTACCTATCTACTACAATCATAAAAATACAGGAAGGCCTCACGATCCAACAAACCATTATACCTCTTACTATATGGATTTGGAAAACTCTCCACTTTATCCGTTCGGTTACGGATTAAGCTACACAACATTTGAGTACTCTGCTCCTTCTTTAAGTAAATCATCAATCAAGAAAGATCAATCCTTTACTGTAACAGTGGATGTTAAGAATACTGGAAAGGTTGAAGGAAAAGAAGTTGTTCAATTATACATAAGAGATTTAGTGGGAAGTGTAACCAGACCTGTTAAGGAATTAAAAGACTTTACTAAAATTTCCTTGAAGCCGGGAGAAACTAAGAAAATTACATTCACAGTTACACCGGAAAAATTGAAGTTCTATGACATTAACATGAATCATGTTGTTGAGCCTGGAGATTTCAAATTATTTGTAGGTACAAATTCAGTTGATGTAAAGGAAGCTTCGTTTACAGTTGTTGAATAGGAGAAGAAAATGAAATTGAAAGGGATTTGTTTATTGTTAACCGTATTTGCTTTTGCTTACGGTTGTTCCTCTGGGCTGGTAGTAAAGGAGACTGGTATGAAAAAGCAAATTGAGAAAAAAATGAGCACCAGCTTTGAGCAAAAAGTCAGTTTGAATTATTTGCTGGCACTACCTAAAGATTATGAGAAAAAGGAGAAGTGGCCTTTAATGATGTTTCTACATGGCTCCGGTGAACGTGGAGATAATCTTGAGTTATTAAAAAAACATGGTCCGCCAAGATTAATTGAAGAAGGAAAAGAATTTCCATTCATTGTTGTTTCTCCGCAATGTCCAAGCGGTATCCGCTGGAAGACAAATGCTTTGGTTGCGCTCATAGACGAAGTTATTAAGAATTATAATGTAGATGAAAATCGAATCTATATAACCGGATTGAGCATGGGCGGATACGGAACTTGGAAACTCGCAAATGAAATTCCCGAAAGGCTTGCTGCTGTTGTTCCAATATGCGGTTGGGGTGATTCATGGACGATCTGCGAAATTGGCGATCTGCCGGTTTGGGCATTTCATGGAGGAAAAGATAATGTTGTGCTTCCTCAAAAATCTCAAGAACTGGTAGACGCTCTTAAAAAATGCAATGGAAATGTTAAATTCACCCTTTACCCGGAAGCTAATCATGATTCTTGGACCGAGACTTATAATAATCCGGAAGTTTATAAATGGCTATTGGAGCAATCGATAGATAAAAGAAAGAAATTAAACTCAAATTGGTTCTAGGAGAATAAATGAAAAGATCAATTGCCGTAGTTTTATTATTGGCTTCTTTTGTTTCATTATTTGCCCAATCCAATGGGTTTGTAAAGGTTGAAGGAAAATATTTTGTAGAACCGGATGGGAAGAAGATTCTTCTTCGCGGAATTAATCTAGGCAACTGGCTTAATCCGGAAGGCTACATGTTTAAATTGGAAAACGTAAATTCATTTCGTTTGATTGATAATGCGATTAAAGAATTAGTTGGTGCCGACGAGGCAAGGAAATTCTGGAAAACATTTCGTGACAACTACATCACAAAAGAAGATATTCATTTTATCAAATCTTCCGGATTGAATCACATTCGTCTTCCGTTTAATTTCAAATTGTTTCTGGTAGAAGATCATCCGGAAATTTGGCTCGAGGAAGGATTTAAGAGACTTGACGAAGCAATCAAATGGTGCAAAGAAGAAAATCTTTACGTATTGCTCGATCTTCACGCTGCGCCCGGTGGACAAACCGGCGATAACATTGATGACAGCTGGAGTTACCCTTGGATTTTTGAAGACGAGTCGGCTCAACAAACTACAATCGCTTTATGGAAAAAACTTGCTGACCGATACAAAGATGAAACTATAGTTATTGGTTACGATTTGCTTAACGAGCCGATTCCGCATTATATGGAAAACAAAGAAGAGCTGAATCAGCTTCTAGAGCCGCTATACAAAAAAATCACCGCTGCCATCAGAGAAGTCGATAAGAATCACACCATTGTTCTTGGCGGCGCGCAATGGAATACAAATTTCAAAATGTTTGGCGCACCCTATGAAAATAATCTTGCCTACACATTTCACAGATACTGGATGCCTCCGGAACAAAAAGAAATTCAAGACGTAATTGATTTTGTGAACAAGTATAACGTTCCTATGTACCTTGGCGAAAGTGGAGAGAATGAAGATGCATGGATTGATACCTTCAGGTTATTACTTGAAAAACATGAATTGGGCTGGTGTTTCTGGCCATACAAAAAAATGGATTCTACCCGCGGGATGGTTCAGTTTGTAAGGACCAAAGAGTGGGATCAAATAATTAGGTATGCCGAAACTCAAAAGAAAAATTTTGAGGAAATCAGAAAAGCCAAACCATCGCGCGAAGTTGTAAAGAAAGCTTTAGCTGATTTGCTGGAGAATATTAAATTCAAAAACTGTACAGTTAACCAAGGGTATCTAAAAGCGCTTGGCTTGTAAAACAATAATGTGAAAATTATTCTTAATAGCCGATGGAGATGCTCACCAATAAAAGCGGGCATATTGCATCGGCTTTTTATTTATAAACGAGATCAAAATGAAAAAATCGGCTATTTTGTTTTTCTTACTTACTGTCGTTTCGTATGCTCAGTTTATTTCCTTTCCTTCTAATTGGAAATTCATAACCGGCGATAGCATTATTTATAAAATTGAAAACTATGATGATACTCATTGGAAGTCGGTAAATGTACCAAGCAACTGGGAAAACCAAGGCTACGCAAATTATGACGGATACGCATGGTACAGAGTGCGTTTCAGTATTCCCAAAGAGCAGTTGAATAAGAATCTTTATCTATATCTTGGCAAAATTGATGATGCTGACGAAACATATATCAATGATAAACTTGTAGGTGCTTCCGGCAAGTTCCCTCCGCAAGATGTAACAGCTTGGAATATGCAGAGGTGTTATTTAATCCCTAAAAACTTATTAAGAGATGAAAATGTTTTAGCTGTGCGCGTTTATGATGGAACCGGCGGCGGGGGAATTCATAGCGGGCTGGTCGGCATTTATGATGCGAACGATTTTGTGAAGCCAAATAATCAGAAACCACCAATGAAGTCTTTCTATCAGATTACTACGTCGAATGGATTGATAGCCGCCGTGTATAATGAAAAGCTAAATATAGTTGAATCTGTTACTCCTCATATTTTTCAGATGTATGATTTGAACAAACCGGTGCTTCCATTTATTAAGAATTTACGCACGAATGATAATTCGAAACC